>MWAR01000295.1 GCA_002068715.1 bacterium ADurb.Bin374 | reverse complement strand
CCGTTGCGTCCTTGTATTTGTCGCCGGCCGCCCCGTGGCGGATGATCAGCCCGCCTTCCCCGGTCAGCGATCCCAGGAGCTGTTTCGCCGCCGCCTTGATCGATGGGGTTTCCACTGTTTTGATCAGGATCTCGAGATAATGCCCCAGGTCGATATAGTCCTTGTAGACGAACTTGAGGGCGGCTTCCCGAGCCTGTTCGATCCGGTCGATCTCGCGAATGCCGGATTTGACAGCCGATACGAATGCATTGAGCTTTGTAGCGACGGCGGCGACTTTAGACAGGTCGAGAAGCGAAAGAGTGACGGCCGTGTTGCCTTGCGACCCCATCTGATACGAAGTCTTGTAGGTGTCGACGATGGCCGTGCCGAGCTTTCTGCCGTCCATCTCGGGGGCGGCGGCGAGCTTCCTGAGGAACGCGTCATAGGGCCAGCCGCGTTCGGGTTCGAGATCGGTCGAAGCCACCTGGAAGAGCGCGGAGGCGGAGGATTCGTGCGCGACTTCCAGCATCTGCATCAGGCAGGCGTCGAAACCGAGAAGGTCGATGGGTTTTCCGAGAATTTCCTTCACCTTGAGGAGCGTTTTCCCGAGGGTCGGGATGTCCATCGAGGTGCCTGAGGTGTCATCGTAGGAAATGTTGTATGAGATCGCATCGAATGGATTGCCGCCGGATGCGTCATCTGTCGTCATGATCGACGGCGCGATATCCGGCTGGATTTCCTTCCAGCCCGTGCCGTGGTTCCAGAGGATCAGTGCATAGCGTTTGGCGGGGAATCTCTGTTGCGCCCATTTCACGAAGCCGAGGAGGGATTCGGGGGTTGCCGTGTCGATTGGCCCCAGATCTTCGAGCATGGGGGAGGTCACTTTCTTCGGTTGGGCGTCTTTTTTGATGAAATAGCGCCGGCAGCCGGACCACTTCATCTCGGATTCCTGCGAATATTTGCCGTTCCGGTCGAGCTGGACGACGATATTGAGGTTCTCGTTCGAGCCGACCGTTTCCATTTCGTTCAGATCGAGCTCGCTGCCGGCTTCGAGATTGTTGTCGGCAGCCATGAACACGAGGAACGTCCAGTCTTTCACGGCCGGCCTCGACGAGGTTGCGGCCGTGGTCGACGCGACGGCGGTTCTCCGGGCAGGGCGCTGCGAGGCAGCTTCGCAGGGTGTACACGATGCGGCCAGCCAGAACGCGAGAAGGAGAAAAACGGGAATCCTGCCGCGGATGGTTTCGAATAAGGATGCCACTGTTCCGTGCCTCCGTTCGAGCTGCAATGGAAGTGCCTTTTGTCGATTATAGTGACGGATAGAGGGGGTGTCAATGAAGGGGCCTCGTGAGACCGGAAAAATTCACGTATTCGGACCCCCGGAAAGAGTCACTCCCGGGGTTTCTAAATCCCGGTTGCAGGACGGCCCTGTGCACCAGCGGCAAGGCATGGGCAATTGACTTGCCGGGGTGATTATAGTAGAATCTTGTATTAACTTCCATTGGGAGGGTGTGGTATGGCAAAAGCAAAGACCATCAAGAAGGCCGACACGAAGCCGGTCGAAGTTCCGGTCCGCAAGAAAGACAAGGCGGTCCAGGGCGCTCCTCGGGATTACGATTCAGCCGAACTGTATGAAGAAGGCGAACTTGTTTACCACAAGATCTGGGACGACAAGGGCGAAGTCGTCGAGGTCGGCATCACCGAAGACGGCATCCGCAAGATGAAAGTCCATTTCGAAAAAGTCGGACTCAAGAACCTTCGCATGGGCCAGGCTTCCTGATCTCCTGAGTTCTTCCGATCACCGGAGTCCGAACCAACGGGCTCCGGTGATTTTTTTCGGTGCGACAGCATTGTCAACCCGGGAACGGAATCCCGTTCCTTCGGAAAGGGGAGAAACCTGCCGATGAGTGAACGCCGGGGAGGGTTTCGAGAGGATGCCTGAAGCAAACGAATTGAGGAAACGCGGCCTGGTTCTGATCAAGTCGTGCACGCGCCGGCTGATCGGTTTTCTTCACCATCAGGATGCGCACGTTCGGGAAGAGGCGGCGCGGGCGCTCGGCAGAGCGGGAGATTCGGAAGCCGTCGTTCCACTCGTCGAGGCTCTTCGTCGTCAGCCGCATGATGACTCGCTGTCGGGTGCCCTTGCCGATATCGGCGACACGTCAGCCGTCGAGCCCCTTCTCGCGGCATTCCGCGATGCCGAACGCGAGGCGAGACCGAACATTGCGGCCGCCCTCGGCGCGTTTCACGATGCACGGGTCACGGCGGCGCTCAACTCGGGGCTTGCGGATACTGACCCGAATATCCGCTTCCAGTGCGCAACGGCGCTTGGAAAAAGCAAGGATCCTTCGTCCATTTCCCCTCTGCTAGGGTGTCTCGGCGAGGCGAACGAATGGATCTTCCTCAGCGTCGTCGATGCGCTTGCCAGAATCGGCGACCACCGTGCGACAAATCCGCTCACCGCGTTTTTCCTCAAGGAACCGAACGAGCGGAAGCGCTCGGCGCTGGTCACGGCGATCGGCCAACTCAGGGATCTGACGGCCGTCTCCACGCTTTCCCGGGCGTTGCGCGATCCGGATGACCGCGTCAAGGCGAACGCGATCGAAAGCCTTCGCAGACTGGAACTGCCGAGGGAAAAACTGCTCTCGCTGATCCAGCCGTTCCTCAAGCACGGGAATCATCGCGTTCGCGGCAATGCGATCATCGCCGTGGCTCTGGCCGGTGCGATGGACCTGACGCCTCTTCTCGACGAGATGCGGGACGATCCCGACAAGTGGGTCCGCTCGACGCTCGGATACGTCCTGTCGATGTTTCCGCATCCGCGGGCTCTTCCGCTTCTGGTAGAGCTTCTCCGCGACGAGGACGGCGACGTCAGGAAAAATGCCGCCCGTGCCCTTTCCGCCCGTGCCGAAGAGAGCGATCTCGAACTGCTGCT
>MWAR01000294.1 GCA_002068715.1 bacterium ADurb.Bin374 | reverse complement strand
GCTGCTGCGCGACGAGCGGACGCTCATCGTCGTAGACGGCAAGGCCTACAAGCCGGTCGGTGAGGTCCTTGGCTTCCAGACGGTGTATGACGACACGGTACGGTTCATCGACGGCCTGAAGAAGCTCGGCGTGCCGCAGGAGGCGATGGCCATTCTCGCGACGCCGGAGGAGATCAGCATCGAGGTCCACCCCGGCGTCTTCGGCTCGGCGTTCGACACGGCGCTGCCCAGCTGGTACCGACAGCTTCTCATGAATATCGGCGGCATTCGCAGCGGAAACGGGCGGCTGGTCCGGACCGCCGACCGGACGCTGCTGCTCACGACCTGTTCCTGGGACATCCCCGTTCTCTTGCCCGGTGCGGTGCACCCCGCGTTGCACCGGCCAAAGGTCGGCGTCGGCCCCTCGCACTTCGCTTACGGGACCGCGGCGTTCTCGGACTTCTGCGGGAAGAAGCGGACGCTCGACGAGTGTGTTCGCGAAGTGAAGACATGGTTGAAGTTCGTCGATTCGAAGGTCGCCGTCGTTCCGGCGGCGAAACAGGCCCTGGACGAAGCGAAAGCGGCGGTGGAAAACGGGACCCCGCCCCCCCCTCCCGCGGGAAGCGGTGGGTTCGCCGCTGGCTTCGAGACTGGGCTCGGCATAACGCCTGCGCCGAGACCCGAGCGGCCGGCCGCGCCGCAGGTGCTCGATGCCGGGAATCGGCCGGCGGAGTTCCGGCCCTTCAAGGCCGAGGCCGCTGAACGGGCCGCCGCAGGTATCTCCGCGGACGGCGCGCTCGCCACGCCCTGGACCGAGTTCAACCGGAAACTCGGTGGCGGCTGGCAGCCGAACCGGCTCCACCTGGTCGCCGGCGCCCGGGAAGAGGGAAAGGGGGCGTTCCTGCTGCAGCAGGCGCTTCATCTTTCATCGAAATATGGCGTGCTTTATATATCGATGGAACACACGGCGGCCGAGCTGATGACCAGGGTCGCCTCCTGGCTTGGCCGGGTGCCGGCGGCGGACCTGGCCGCCGGAGCGTCCCTGCAGGGGCCGGAAGGCGACACCGCCCGGCCGAAACTGAAAAGCCTCTACGAAGCCGTGGCGAACGCCGTCCGGGATTCCCTTTATCTTCGCGGTTCAGACAGTGCCATTCCCCCCTACGACGCGGATGCACTCAGCGAGTTGATGAAGATGGTCCCCGCCGGGGCCGGCCGGGTGCTCGTCGTCGAGTCCCTCGCATCCGAAGCCGGGGAGCGCCTCGGGCGGTTCCTCGAGGTCCTGCGTCAGCTGGCGGCCGCGCAGCGGTTCACCGTCATGGTCTCCGTGCACGTGCCGATGGTGCAGATCCAGCGTCCGCACCTCGTCGATACGGTCGATCTCGATCTGCTCTCGCGATGGCAGACAGTTTCCGATTCGATCCTGCATCTGACGAGCGAACGGATCAATCTCCGCAAGTTCCTCGCGATGTCCCAGGGCAAGGTCGATCCGGCGGTGGCCGAGGCGCTCGAAAAGAGGCTGTATCAGGCCGCGGCCGGTGTGCGGCATCGCAACGACACCTACTGTCTTGCGCGACTCCTGCACACTCGCACCGGAATCCGATCGGCGCTGCTGCTCCTGTATCAGCGCGATCTGATACGGTTCTGGGATGGTCCGTCGATGCCGATCGGGCGGCCCTGACCATGTCGGCGGAGCGGCTTCGCCGCGTTCACGGGGTTGTCCACGGCTTCGTCCAGGGGGTCGGCTTTCGCGCGTATGCGCGCCGGCAGGCGGCTACGTGCGGGGTTTCGGGCTGGGTCAGGAATCGGGCCGACGGGGCGGTCGAGTTCTGCGCCGAAGGCAGCGTTACCGCCGTCGAAGAGTATCTGACCGCGATGCGGCGCGGGCCGGGGTATTCAGAGGTGGAGCAGGTCGCGGTCCTGAAAGACGAGTTCATCGAACTCCCCTCGGGGAACGGGTTCGAGATCCGCTTCTGACCTCCGGGGCGGACGTCACTTCATGAACGTCTGCTTGTTGATCCGCTTGACCTGTTCGATGACGATGTTTCGTACGTTGAAGTCGGGATCGTCCTCGTGAAGCTGGAGGATGCGCAGCGCATTCGGTGTGCCACGCTCGCCAAGCTTCAGTGCGGCTTCCTTCCGGACTGCCGGATCCTTCGAGTTCATCCGGTCTTCCAGACGGCCCTCTTCGGTGCAGCCCGATGTGGCCAGCGCGAGAAGAAATGAGAGAAACAGGGCTCCGAATTTGCGTTTCACGGTGTTGCCTCCCATGCAGATCGATCTGTGTGCCGCATCATCGCGGCTGGTCGAGAATTCGCCAGGACGCGGCGCATGCCCCCGCTTCGGTGCGGAGAAGGTGACAGAACCGCTCGAGGAATGGCTCGAACTCCTCGTCTGGAGAAATATTTCGTGTGGTATAAACGATGCCTGTCACCCGCTTCGTCGATTCGAAGACCTTCGTCTCCTGGGAGTCCTTGACCGGGCTTCCAATCGCCTGCAGATCGCCTTCGGAACGCGCGACGACGACCAGGTGTTTGAGAGCGAGTTCCTGCCCTTCCCGGTTGAACACGTAGGACTCGCCTTCCATGCCCAACCGTACTGACAGGTTGTCGCCGGCCTTGTCCCGGTCGAAGATGCTGATCGGGAGATGAGTCACGAGCGACAGGTGATTGTTGATGTCGACCACGACGTTGATCGGATTGAACTCGCCGCGGACCTGGAGGTCCTTGACCAGGAACTCGGAGGCCGGCCTGTTGCGT
>MWAR01000293.1 GCA_002068715.1 bacterium ADurb.Bin374 | reverse complement strand
ATCCTCATCACCAGATATTTCGCGCCCACCGGCTCCGGCGAGTTCCGCGTCAAACCCGAACTTGCGGCACTGGTCAGGTTTGAACACCTCAACCTGCTCGACGTCTGGCCCGACAGGCAATTCGACGTCATCTTCTGCCGTAACACGATGATCTATTTCAAGGAAGCGACCAAGGCCGCCCTGACCGAACGGATCTACAAGGCCCTCGATCCTGGCGGCATGTTCTTCACGAGCGCGACCGAAACTCTCCACTGGAAGGGCGACGACGAGTTCGAAAAGCTGTTCATCCACGGCGAATATGTGTATCACAAGCGCCCGGCGACGAAATCCTACATCCTGTACCGGTTCCAGACCCCTTCCGACCTTCTGCGGGCCCTGAATCTTCTCGTCAAATTCAACCACGAGTATCAGCTGATGAACATCCCGCAGCTCTCGCCATCCTCTCCCAGAAAGGCGCTCTTCGTTCCCAAGCGTCTGCAGTCGACCATCGACCGGCTGTTCGACGAGGCACATCTGCGAAACATCGGCAGCGAAGAGTTTCGAAAATAGGGCTGCAGAGCTTCCCCACCCCTGCCGATAACAGGAAAGGGGGAACATATGCTCGATTCGTCCGCACCTGTCGTCCGCGTCCGCGTGACCGTCGCCCTGCGCCATCCGGACGGGCGTCTCTGTTTCGTCCGGCATCTCAAGGAAGGCCGGCGATACTGGCTGCTTCCCGGAGGCGGACAGGACGCATTCGAACCCCTCGAGGAAACGGCCCGCCGCGAGTTACGGGAAGAGCTTCGCATCGCCGTTTCCGGGCTGAAGTTCCTCGGGCTTCGCGAGACGATGAATCGCGCAGCCGGCCGGCACATCCAGTTTCCCATCTTCGAGGCCGTGAATCCCGATCTTTCGACGCTCGGCGCGGGTGAAGACCCACGTGTCGAAGGCGTCGACTTTTTCACGGCCGACGAACTGGCCGGACGGCCGATCTTCCCGAACATGGGCGAGGACATCCTGAAAATCGCCCGAGGCGAGCGTATCGAACCGTTCCGCACCCTGGAATGGGTCCCCTGACAATACCCTGGAGGCGCGTATGATCGACAAAAAATACGATCAGATCATCAACGACTGCAAGAAGCGCATCGCGGCCAATCCCCGCGACTTTTTCGCGTATTACCAGCTCGCGCGGGCGGTCGAGATGACCGGTGAGACCGACACGTCGATCGGTATCTATCGCGAAGCCCTCGCGATCAATCCGAAGGATGCGTACGCGCACAATTTTCTCGGGCTCGCGTTCAAGAACAAGGGCATGCTCAACGAGGCCATCACCGAGTTCAAGAAGGCGATCATGTTCAACACGAACTACGCCTTTCCCTACTCGAACCTCGGCATCATCTACAAACAGAAGGGCATGTATGACGAGGCGATCATCCGCTTCAAGAAGGCGATCTCGCTCAAGCCCGACTTCGCGTTCGCGCACCTGCAGCTCGGCCTCATCTACAAGCTCAAGAAGCTTTACGACGAGGCTGTCATCCGGTTCCGGAACGCAATCGACCTGAACCACGATTACGCCTACGCCCACTTTGCGCTCGGCTCGACGTATCTCGAGACCGGAAGGCCGCGCAAGGCCGTCGTCGAGTTCAAGAAAGCGATCATCCTTAACCCGCAGGATTCGCACGCCCTGAGCCAGCTCGGCCGGGCCATGATCTCGATGAAACAGTATGACGAGGCCGTCACGGTTCTTCGCACCTCGATCGAGCTGAATCCCGACAACGCCTTCACATTCCTGAACGTCGGTCTCGCCCACTTTCACGCCGGCCGCAACGACGAGGCGATCGAGGCGCTGAAGCGTGTCCTCGATATCAGCCCCGACATGACCGAAGCACGCGTGCTGCTCGGCCAGTCTTTCTTCAAAAAATCGATGGACGACGCCGCCCTGCAGGAGTTCCGGCGAGCCCTCAAGACGGACCCGAAGTATCCGCGCCTCCACTTCCATATCGGAACCGTTCTGCGGAAGAAGAATGACACACAGAAAGCGATCGACGAGTTCAAGCTGGAAAACGGGCTCAATCCGAACGACGCCGAGCTGCATTTCAATCTCGGTCTCGCCTACAAGGATCGCGGCATGCTCGACGAAGCCGTCGGAGAGCTGAAACGGGCACTGTATCTCGACGCGGGTCTGTCGCGGTGTCATGACATGCTCGGCGAGATCTACGACGTGAAGGGGCAGAACGACCAGGCCGTCACGCACTGGCGAAAAGCGGCGGAGCTCCGAAAGAAGGGCGAGGCCCGCGATATGGCCGATAAAGTCGCCCCTCCCGTGCGGACGCGGTCGGAAATGGACCTCATGATCGAGAGATACCGCGTCGAGGTCGCCGCTCATCCGGACAACGCCGAAGCGCACTACAAACTTGCCTCGGCCTACAAGAACAAGGAAATGTATGACGAGGCGATCATCGAGTTCAGGAAGGTTCTCGTCCTGAACCCCTACGACTCGTTCGCTCATTATAATCTAGAAGTTATATATCGATTGAAGGGCATGCTCGACGAGGCGATCCGCGAATGGGAAAAGGCGGTCGCGCTCGACCCCGACTTCTCGCACGCGCATCTCCAGCTCGGCATCGCCTACAAGAGCACGGGCCATTCCGACGAGGCGCTGAAGGCCTGGAACCGCACGATCGAGATCGATCCCGAGTTCCAGGAGGCGTTCATGCACCTGGGGAAAGCCTATCTGAACCAGGGTATGCTCGACGAGGCCGTCGCCGCGATCAAGAAGACGATCCGGCTGAAGCCCGACGACGTCGAGTGCCGGTTCGTTCTCGGGCTGATCTACAAGAACAACGGAATGCTCGAGCTGGCCCGCGACACCTTCGAGGACCTGCTCTCCGTGAAGGAAGACCATGTCGCCGGCCTGGTGAACCTGGGCGCCGTCTACAAGAACCTGAACCAGCTCGAAAATGCCCTCAGCTGTCTGATGATGGCCATTCGGCTCGACGAGCGCCAGTTCTTCGCCCATTATCTGCTCGGAACCGTCTATCGGGCGCTGGGCAGTTTCGAGCAGGCCGAAGAGTCGTTCAAAAAGTCGATCACGCTGAACCCCGACGATGCCTTCTCGCAGTACAGCCTCGGCGTGATTTACAAGAACTCGGGCCGCCTTCCGCTCGCGATCAAGGCGTTTTCGAAGGCGATCGAGCTCGATTCCGACGACGGGTATTCGTATTCCCATCTCGCGCTGTCGCTGTATGAGCAGGGGCAGCTGCACGACGCCATCAACGCATTCCGGCGCTCGGTGGAAATCAATCCGGAAGACACCTACGCGCTGTACAACCTCGGCATGGTGCTGATGGACAATCACGACACCGACTCGGCCATCGAGGTCCTGGTGAAGGCCGTCAACCTGGCTCCGGAAGATCCGTATGCCTGCTTCAATCTGGGCCAGGCCTACGAGGAGAAGCGCCTGATGCCCGAAGCGAAGGCTTGCTACCAGCGCGCCGGCCAGCATGCGCCGAAGAACAGCCAGATTTCGCGGTTCGTCCAGGAAGCGATGGCCCGACTGAAATAACGCCGGAGAAGACTCGATGCGCTCATTCATACGCACCAACGCCCTGGCAGCCGTTCTTGTCTGCCTCGGCGCTCTCGTGGCGCTCATCGGATGCGAGGCGGACAACAGCGTCACGCCCCGCGAAGGCGAGCTTCAGGGAACCGTGTATTCGAAAAGCGGCGCGGTCCTGAAAGACGTGCTCGTGAGCTGGACGTATGACCCGACCCGATGGGGACGGAGCGGCACCGACGGCGTGTTTCACATCGCCGGCATCGGCTTCGGCGAGCAGGAGTTCGTGGCGACGAAGTCCGGCTATCGGCCGAAGACGTTCAGGGCCGCCATCTATTCCAATGCCGTTTCGGTGATCTCGAACGTCACCATGGAAACCTCCTCTTTCGATTACCAGGACATCACGGTCGCCGACTTCTCCTCCACGCACGCGGTGATCACCTGGAAGACGACCGATTACACGAACGGCCTCGTCGAATACGGCACCACCGACAGCTTCGGAAGCTACATCAATGAACCCTCCGGCCAGTATGCGACGACGCACAGCGTGACGATCACAGGCCTCAAGCCCAATCAGCAGTATTTCTTCAGAATCATTGCCTCGCGACAGGGTCGCGAGTCCGAGACATCGACGAGCGGCACCTTCTCGACGCTGGCGCCGCTGGAAGACTCGACCGTGCCTGCTCCGCCCTCTGCGACATCGATCGCGGTCGACGGCACCCCGAACCAGGTTGTCGTCTTCTGGGCGCCGAACACGGAGAATGACCTGAAAGGGTACCGTATCTACCGTTCGGAGCTTCCCTCGAGCGGCTATGCCCTGATTTCCGACACGCTGATCGCAAAAGGGCAGGAACGGTATACGGACACATCTGTAAAAACCGGTATGAAATACTATTACCGGGTGTCGGCCGTCGACCAGGCGGG
>MWAR01000292.1 GCA_002068715.1 bacterium ADurb.Bin374 | reverse complement strand
ACGTCCCTGCTGATGAACGGCGTCGGCACCCTTGTCTACCTGATCGTCTCTCGCGGCCGCATTCCCGCCTACCTGGGCTCGAGCTTCGCGTTCATCGCCCCGACCTTCGCCATCATGGACGACCCGCAACTCGGCGGTTACGCGGCGGCGCAGGGCGGATTTATAGCATTTGGTGTATTTTTCATCGTCATTTCCCAGATCATACGCGTTGCCGGCATCGGCTGGATCGACGTCGTGTTTCCCCCGGCGGCGATGGGCGCCATCGTGGCGGTCATCGGCCTCGAACTGGCGCCGGTCGCGGCCCAGATGGCCGGCCTGAGCGGCACGATCGCCGAGGGAAGCCTGTTCACGGCCGGCCAGGCCATGACCGTCTCACTCGCGACGTTGGCCGTGATCGTCCTCTCGTCGGTTCTCCTGCGTGGCTTTCTCGCCGTCATCCCCGTCCTGATCGGCACGGTGGCGGGCTACGCGCTGTCCCTGGCGATGGGCATCGTCGATCTGCAGGCGATTTCCCAGGCCCCCTGGTTCGAACCCCCGCACCTGTACACCCCGGTGTTCAACACGACCGCGATCATGGTGATGGCGCCGGCCTTTCTGGTCGTGCTGGCCGAGCACATCGGCCACCTGGTCGTCACCGGGAATATCGTCGGCCGCGATCTGGTGAAAGACCCCGGCCTCGACCGTTCCCTGCTCGGCGACGGCATCTCGAACGTGCTGTCCGGCCTGGCCGGCGCGACGCCGAACACGACTTACGGCGAGAACATCGGCGTCATGGCGATCACGCGCGTCTACAGCGTCTGGGTCATCGGCGGCGCGGCCGTCATCGCGGTGCTGATCTCGTTCTGCGGCAAGCTCGCGGCGATGATCCGGAGCATCCCGACCCCCGTCATGGGCGGCGTATGCCTCCTGCTGTTCGGCGTCATCGCGGCCGCCGGCATCCGCATGCTGATCGAGAAGCGCGTCGACTACACCCAGTCGCGCAACCTCATCCTGACGTCGCTCGTTCTGATCACAGGAGTCAGCGGCGCCGCGGTCAAGCTCGGCTCGATCGAACTCAAGGGAATGGCGCTGGGCACGGTCGTCTCGGTCGTAATCAGCCTCGGCTTCACCCTCTTCCGGAAACTCGGCCTGATGCAGGAAGTCGCGCCTGCCGTCCTGGAAGTCGATCCCCAGCCTTCCGATGCCGCCGCGGACGCCTCCGCCACAACGCTTCACTGACTTTTTTCTTTCCATGTAACATTCCGTGTGTTCGCTTCGTTTGCTACAATGGAACAGTTTTCGATAACGCCGTAACGGAGGGAACATCATGAAAAGCCGGCACGGAATCTCGCGCAGTCTTGCCTTCCTCGTTCTCTGCCTCGTATTCTCCGCTGGCATCAGCGCACGTGCGTTCGACGAGTCCGACGGGTTCGTGCCCGACACGGGGACCGAGCAGACGACGCAGCAGACCTCGACGGTCACGACGACCACCGCAAACGAAACGGCCGCCCAGCCCGCCGCCGCGGCCCCATCCAGCCAGTCCGCCGCGACCGGATTCGACGAAGGCTTCGACAAGATCCTCCAGGCGATAAGCGATTTCTTCACGACGCTCGCGGATCTGTTCAAGTCGTTCTTCGACGCGATCGGCGGCCAGACCAGCAGGGCCCCCGCACGTGAACCCGCGGGCCAGACCACGACCGGTGGCGGCTCCACGCGAACGACCGCGGCCGTCGAACCGTCGCCCAGCTCCACCTCCGCCCCCGGCTCCCTCGCCCAGAAGGTGAGCGATACCGCGGCAAGCTACGCAAGCCGTTACACGACGGCCGGTTCGTTCCGGTATTCCCCCGGCACCGAGGACGGCAATCTCGGCTGTGCTGACGTCGTCTCGCAGTGCCTTCGGGACGCAGGCGTCGGAATCGGCCGGATCCTCAACGTCGACGGCGTCAAAAACGCCCTCACCTCCCTCAGGGCCCCCAATAACTGGCGGATCGCCCAGCCCCCGCCCTACCAGCCCGGCGACGTCGTGGTCTGGAAGGTTCCTCCGGGCGGGCGCCACAAGCACATCGGCATCGTCACCCGCAACGGCAACTCGATGATGGCCATGAACAACTCTTCGTCGAAGCGCCATCCGGTGCTGAGCGGTATCGAGTACCGCGCCGTCGAGTGCGTCGTCCGAAAGGCCTGACCGAAACGCATCGAAACGTCCTGAATGTTCGGCCGCCGAGCCCCGCGGGGTTCGGCGGCTTTATATTATAGATATTATATTTGTTTGTCTTTTCAGGGCCGGCGTGCTCCACGGCGTTTTTCCGCTCACCACACCATGTCCGGCATCACGTTTTCATGCGGCCGAGCAGTCGGAGCAGGCCGTCGAGGATCGTCAGGGGATGCGGAGGACAGCCGGGCACGAAGAGGTCGACGGGCAGGAGGCCCAACACGCCGTCGTGCTGTTCCGGGTGGCCGCGGAACGGGCCGCCGCTGATCGCGCAGGCGCCGACGGCGACGACCAGCTTCGGGGCCGGCACGCCAGCGAACGTCTTGAGGGTCGCCAGCCGCATGTTTTCGGTCACCGGCCCGGTGACGATCAGGCCGTCCGCATGGCGGGGAGACGCCACGATCTTGATGCCGAACCGGCTGAGATCGAACACGACCGTGGTGAGGACGTTGACATCGACCTCGCAGCCGTTGCATCCGCCCGCGCTGACCTGTCGGAACTGGAGCGAACGGCCGAACACCCGCATCATCTCGCGGTCGAGCTCGGCCGCCAACCTGATGCCCTCGCGCCCGATCACCAGATCCTCCCGTTTTCGCACCGCGAGACGGTGATCGTTCGTGAACCGGATGGCACCAGCGGGGCAGGCTTCCCCGCATCGCGTGCAGAACAGACATCGCCCCAGGTCGACCTGGAGTTGGGCATCGCGTCTCAGGGCTTCCGTAGGGCAGGCATCGATGCAGGCCCGGCAGCCGGCGGGGCATTTCTCCGTATCGATCACGGGAAGGCCGCGCAGGCGGTCGGGCACGACCGGATCGGCATCGGGATAGCCGATCGTCCGGTGCCCCTGCTGCCATCGTGCTTTCAGGATACTCAGCATATCAGCGCCTCGTCACAGGTCGAACCCGCAGTATGAAAGGTTGAAACTTTTGTTGCACAGGGGGAAATCCGAGATCGCCTGGTTGCGAAGCGCCATTCCCAGGCCGATCCAGTTGTGGAAGGAAGGATCGACGATCTTGTACCGGGCGAGCCGTCCACCGGCATCGGTGAGCGCAACGTGACAGATTTCTCCCCGCCATCCTTCGACCAGCGACACGGCCAGGGAATCGGCGGGCAGAGCCGCGTTCGGAATGCGCGCCGCCGGGG
>MWAR01000291.1 GCA_002068715.1 bacterium ADurb.Bin374 | reverse complement strand
AGCTGGAAGTGGCTGCGGATCACGAATATTTTCGAAACGGACGGATGATTCGGGGATAAAACGGGTGATGCCTCCGGTTTCCATGCATGGGCCCTTTCGAACCGATATCTCTGTAACAGAAATATCGGCCCGAAAAGGCCCCGACCGAAGTCATCGACACAGTCCCGCGCCGCCGGCCCGTTTCCGGGGACATGCGGGGCGCCGCTCAGAACCTGCGTCCCCTGCCTCCTCCGCCTCCGCCTCCGCCGCCGCGTCTACCGCCATGCCGGTGTATCGACCGCTTCTCTCCGCCGTTCTCTGCCGGACGCCGGTCTTCGGCGACCGGCGCAGGGACGTTGGCGGCATCGATGTCGGCGGGGCTCGCCCGGCCCTCGGCCAGCATTCGGCCGCCGATCTCGTCCAGCAGCATCAGCTGTAGCTCGCGGCCGTGCTCGTGCTCGAGCATCTGGTCGAGCAGGCGGCCGAATCGCCGTGCCCGCTCGCGCTGGGCTGAGTTCATGTCGCGCTGGCGCGCTTCCAGGCGGGCCAGGAGCCGTTCTGTGATGCGTTGCTGCACGTCTTCCTCGGTCGGCGTCGGTTTTCCCATGAAGGGGATGCCGAACCGTTTGGCGTATCGCTTGAGGTCAGGCTCCTCCATGACCGAGACGAGGCTGACCGCCACGCCGCGGTTGCCGGCGCGGCCTGTGCGGCCGGCGCGGTGGATATACTGTTCGAAATCCTTGTGCCAGTCGTAGACGAAGACGTATTCGAGATGGCTTACGTCGATACCGCGTGCGGCGATATCGGTCGCAACGAGGAACCGGAGCTCGTGGCGCTTGAGTTTGGCCATGACCGTCTCGCGTTCGCGCTGGCCGAGGTCGCCACTCATCTGGTCGACATCGTATCCGAACCGGCGCATGAACGCGGCAAGATACTCCACCTCGCTTTTTGTATTACAAAATATAATACCGCTCTCGGGGTTTTCCATCTCGATGATCCGCATCAGCACGCGGTCTTTCTGCATCGGATCGGCGACGTAATACAGATGGTCCATTTCGGGAACATGTTGGGAGTCGCCGGAGAGACCGAGGAACAGGGGTTCGGTGAGGAACTCGTTCGAGAGGCGCTTCACGCTAGCCGGCATGGTCGCCGAGAACATCGCGGAGACGCGCTTCCGCGGGAGATACTGGCGAATGCGGGTCATGTCGGGATAAAAGCCCATCGACAGCAATTCGTCGGCCTCGTCGATCACGAGATAGCGCAGGTTTTTCAGAACCAACGAGCCGCGGCCGAGATGGTCGAGCAAGCGACCGGGGGTTCCCACGACGATGTGGGCGCCCTGTCGGAACGCTTCGAGCTGGGGACCGTATCCGACGCCGCCGTAGACCGCGACGCTGCGAAGACCGAGATGGACGTTGATGCGATCGAGTTCGGTCTTCACCTGGAGGGCCAGTTCGCGGGTCGGGGCCATGATCAGGGCCTGGCAGCCGCCGACGGCCGGGTCGAGCTTCTCGCAGATCGGCAGGAGGAAGGCGCCGGTCTTGCCGCTTCCGGTGTGGGACTGGACGATCACGTCGTCGTCACGCAGAATGTAGGGGATGACGCGGGCCTGGACCGGCATCGGGTCTCGCCAGCCGATATCGGAAATGGCGCGACGCAGAGGCTCGCGCAGGGATTCAAACTGGAAGAGGGGAAGTTCCTCGACCAGGGAAGCCGCGGGTTCCTGTTGCGGAGTGGTGGATGGGATCGGTTCGAGAGCGGCTGCTTCCTGGAGCGATTGATTCGGGTCAGTCATGGTTCTGACGGTGACATCCTTTCGGTCTGAAGAATTCGTTTCGGGAATCAGGGTATCCCCAGTCGGGTTTTCCGCGCAAGGGGCCGAAGATTCATTTGCGCAATCGGAAAAGTATTGGTTACAATACACTATAGATATGAAGGGACATTCCCGTATAACGGATCTCGAAGAAAACGAGCGAGTCGCCGTTCTGACAGCCGAAGACGCCTCGATGCTCCCTTCGGCACCCGACGATGCGCCCGATCCTGTCGAGGGCAGTCGGGCGGAAGTCGCTCCGCCGCGGCAAAGCACCGGCGTCGAGTTCTTTTTCGTCGTTTCCATCTGCCTCATGTATCTGGCCGCCTGGGGAGTGACGGAATTTCTCAAACTTCCCGGCAACTCGTTCGAACGGGCCGAGATCCTGTTCACCTGTTTCGTCTGCTTCAACTGCATGTCGGCCTATCTGGCATGGAAGGGTACCTGGTGGGTCCCGACACGCGGGCTCGTCCATGAGATTTCACGAACGATCGCGGCGGCGCTCTCCTGCGCGGCGATCGCGAACTCGACCGACCTCGTGCTGTGGCTCGGTTTCGACAGGCCTCTCAAGGATTCCATCGTCCCGCATTTCTTCTTCGTTCTCGCGATCCTCCTCGCGACGAGCGGCATGTTCAAGGTGGCAAGGCTCTGGCGTATCCGCTTCGGAAGCAGCGCGGCGTTGATCTACACCGGGGTCCTGACCCTGTTCGGAGTGATCATGTATTCCTCAGGCATCATGGAGTCCGGCTCGAACGTGCTCGCGAAGTCGAATGCGCGCGATGTCCTGTCACACCTGCTGTATGCGGTGCTCAACTCGTTCGTCTCCACGCTCGCCCTCATCAACTGGATCCACTCGCGCGGCAGGCTGAGCCAGGGCATCCGGCTCGTCTCGCTCGGCACATTTCTGCTGAGCCTCGGATGTATATTATTTGCAATTGTTTCGGCGAAACACACCGTATATCTCGTGGCGGCGCATCCGGTGCACCTCATTTTGGGTGTCGCCTATATGCTGATCGGGCTTGGGGTGTATCGCATCGGCCTGACGGTCCTCGGTGCGATCGACCTGACCGACGAGAAGTTCCCCCCCGTGAGCCCCTTCATCGAGATGTTCGGCGAGAGCGACGGATGGAAATTATACAACCGCGTTCTAACACGAATCCGCGCTTCCGAACAGCGGCTCGACAGGTCTCTCCGCGAGAACCGCGAAAAGACCGAGTCGATCAGCGCGCTCGAGCACACGCTACTGACCGAGACGAAGATGCGCGAAGAGTTGCGGCTCGCCAAGGAGAAGGCGGAGGCAGCAAGCGCCGCCAAGACCCAGTTCCTGACGATGATGAGCCACGAACTCCGCACACCGCTGACAGCCATCATCGGCTACAGCGGTCTCCTCGCGGCTCCTCCGACGAAAGACCTGAACCCGGCCGACTTCGGGGGACGCATCAAAGCCAGCGCTCTGCACCTGCAGCAGCTGATCGAAACGCTTCTCGACTTTTCGAGCATCGAGTCGGGAAAGTTTCGGTACAGGCCGAAGACCTTCCCCCTCATAGAGATCGTGGAGTTTGCCCAGAACCTCGGGGAAACGCTCGCCAAGAGCAAGGAGGTTTCCTTTTTCGCGAACGCACCGACCGATGCCGTCATGCTGCACAGTGATCCGGTGATGTTTCGCCAGATCCTGGCGAATGTGATTGCAAACGCATTCAAGTTCACCGAAGCGGGCGAAGTTCGCCTCGACGTGACGACGACGGAAATGACGGTGCGCTTCCGGGTCAGCGATACCGGCATCGGTATCCCCGAATCAGAGCATGAACGCGTTTTCGAACCTTTTTTCCAGGTGAGCCGCGGAAGCACGCGCAGCTTTGGTGGGGTCGGCCTCGGCCTCTCGATCGTGAAGCACCTCACAGGAATTCTGCAAGGGACCCTCACCCTCGAAAGCCGA
>MWAR01000290.1 GCA_002068715.1 bacterium ADurb.Bin374 | reverse complement strand
GGACCCAGCCCTGGTCCCAGCGGTAGAAGATGTTGCCGTCCTCGTCGCGTTTCTGCGTGTAGAACCAGCGTTTGCGGAGAATGTCGAGCCTGACGGAGCCGGAATCGCGGCGGGTGCCGTCGGAGCCGACCGCGATGACGTCGAGTGTCGCCTCGTCGCGTTCGTTCAGATCGGGAAGCCGTGTCATGCCGACATTGACAGCCGTTTTCGGTTCCCAGGTCTTCACCTGGGTCGCCGGCCGGGCGTCGACGTCCATGACGGTGGCGCTGATTTCGATACCGTATGGCCCGTTCATCAACGTGCGGTCGACGGGCAGGGCAACGGCAAGCCTGCCTTCCTTGTCGAGCAGAGACTCACCCGACTCGATCAGGGTCGAGTCGTTCCCGGAGCCTCCGAAATGGTACCCGCTGTATCCTTCGATGGAGGGTTCGATCGTGACCATGCGCGCGGTCCAGCGAACTTTCGCGTGGCGCAGGACGCCGCCGGTGTAGTATTTCCCGACGATTCGCGCTTCCAGATACTCTTCGGTCTCGCGACGGCCGGGAACGCGCTCGATCTCGCGGCTCTTCGTCTCGGTTTCGATCTCGACGAAGTGGCGCGGCGGTTCGAACTGCTGGACCTGAAAGCCGACCGAGACCAGCTCGGTCTTTCCAGGTTTCTCTTCGGACTTTTTTTCGTCCTTGCTGCCGAAGAACCAGTTCCAGACGGAGCTTGTCAGGGAGGCAGCCGTGGGAAGCGCTGCCGGTGGGGTGTGAATGACCTTGAGAGTGTATTGGCCGAGAGGCGCGAATTCCCTGAGTTTCAGGCTTCCGGAACAGGTGCCGTACTCGTTCAGGACCAGGTCGGTGTCGAGGATCTTTTCGTCACGGGCATCGGTGACTATGGCGGTCACAGTTTCGCCTGTCGGAGCCAGGATCGCGTTGTCCCGGTAGGCGCGGAGGGTCGCCTTGAAATGGACGGTTTCGCCGGGCTTGTAGATGCCGCGCTCGGTGAAGGCGTGCGCGTTGAGGGACTTGAGCGTGACGTTGCCGGGAGGCGCCTGCGTGACGCTGTAGGGGCGGAAGCGGTTCGTGTCGAGCTGCATGAACGCGGCGTCGTCACCGTTCGCGGCGACGATGATCGCCGAATCGGCCACGTTGAGCGGAAAGACGGTCAGGTGCGCCGGCCCGCTGGCGAAGTCGATGGCGGGAAAGTTAGCCCCGTTCTCGGCGATCAGGAGACCGTCGCGGTCGGTTGCGCCGAGGATGAGCCGCTTGTCGTCGCGGGTGAACAGGAGGATGGCCGTGTCGGGAACCGGCTTTCCGGTTTCGACCGACGTGACCCAGACCAGGAGCTGCGTCGCGCTGAACTTGTAGGTGATCGAAAGGTCGGTGATCTGGAACAGGCGTGTAGCGTGCTTCAGTTCCGGATGTTCGGGATCGAGCAGCTGGACGAGGAATGCGCCGCCCTTCGTCGCCTCTTTGCGGAAGGAGAGCGGGAGGGAGAGCCGGTTCGCTTTGTCGGAGGCGCCGTTCGCGAAGAACGGCTCGGATGACTGGGCGAAATCGCCCGTGAACCAGGCGAGGTTCGTATTGCTTCCAGTGGGGGCCGTCAGCGTGCGCATTTCCTCGAGGCGGGTCACGCCTTCGACCATTTTCTGCTCGGCGAACGAGGCCGCCGAGGCGATGCCCTCTTCGATCTCGTTCGATGCCCGCATGGCGGAGCTCGTGCGGGGGCGTCTGGCATCGTTCGGGGCCAGAACCGTCAAATCGGCGAACTCCGGGGCGAACAGCGGAGGGATGCGGGTCAGCTGACATCTCACGCCTGACAGGTTGGTGACGGATACCGGCACCAGCTGGCGGCTGTGAAGTTCGATGATCGAGCGGTCGGCTTCGAAGCGGATGTCCGCCGACGGGCCTTTCGCCGTGAAGGGGAGGGAGTCTTTCTTGAAGACGTAGTAATAGCCGTCGATTTCGCCGCCGCGGACCTCGGCCTGGTAGGTCTTTCCAGTTTCGAGAGCACCGGTGACGTGGAAGACATGGGCCGTATCGTCATCCATCTTCTGCACCCGGATGCGGCCGATGGGCGGGAGGATCCTGAGCTTGCGTTTGAGGGCGGCCGCGTCGATCGGCTTGGAAACCGTCACGGCGATTCCGCGGCCTTCGTCGGTCGTGTAGAACGGTTCCACCGAGAGCACGTCCACCGTATCGCGGCATTCGAATTTGACCTGGACCGCGGAAGCGAGGGGTTCGCCGCCAGCGGCCGACAGACCCTCGGCGATGGTGATCAGGCAGTCATTGAGGTTTTTCGCCGGCGATTTCGGGCCGAGAATGAAGCGGGTTCGTTCGCTCGGCAGGGGTTGCGACAGCAGCGGGCTTGCGGTATCCGTCGCGTTGATGACGGTGAACATGGTCGTGGCCGACGCCGTGAGGCACTTGATCTTCTTCGACAGTTCGAGCACCGAGACGGGCCGGTTGAACTCGAGCGTCAGGCGCCAGTCGAGCGGCTGGAGATCGCCTTCCTGGCTCAGTTTCCAGGTCGCTTCGAGAGGCGCGGCATGGGCCGTTCCGATCATGATGGCAGCGAAGAGCATCATGAGGAGCGGAATCGACAGCCATTTCCGGAATCCGGATGACGGAATACGCGAAGTGTGCATGAGAGAAGATCCTCCTTGCGTCGCAATGCCCTGATATCGAGCGGGCTTATCCGGGAGTATATCACTTTGTGGACGAACACGCGGACGAACCGCGGCACGTTTCCCGGGGCAAGCGCATCACCCGGGGAAGTCGGCCGGAGGTATCGCTTGTGGTATCATCATCCGGAAATCACCCACCCAGGGATACAGGAAAGGGAACAACCATGCTTCGAACCATCAGATACCTTCTGGCGGGGGCTTTCCTCGTCGCGTTTCTCCAGCCGTGCTCCGGGCAGGAATCGATCCCGAATGTGACGCCGGCAGAGACCCGCCCCGCGGATCTGATCACGCCGGTGAATCCCGAGCCGATCACGATCGACGAGGCGATCCGGCGGCGCGTGGGGATCATCGGCAAGCCGGCCCGGAAAGTCATCCTGTTCATCTGCGACGGCATGAGTTCCCCGATGATCACGCTCGGCCGGGCCGCCCTGTATGGGCGCGACGGCATGCTGGCGCTCGACAAGCTGCCCGTCGTGGGTCGCATGATCGGCCATCCGAAGGGCGGTCAGGTGAACGATTCCGCGGCTGCCGCGTCGCAGTTTTCGACGGGCAGAGAGACGATCAACGGCCGTATCGCCGTCGACGACCAGTACAAGCCGGTCGAGACGATTTTCG
>MWAR01000289.1 GCA_002068715.1 bacterium ADurb.Bin374 | reverse complement strand
CGACCCCGACGATACCATCCTGAAATGGGCTTTTCACGAGATTGACCGCTGTGTCCCGTTCTTCGTGTCGATCGTCGGAACCGACGTCGGCTTCGTTCCGAAGAAGATCCCGTCCGAGGCGTTCCTATACGAGTCCTGGATCACCAGATTCAAGGGTGCCTCGATCTCTGAACTTGAGCTGCGCCGCGCCATGGAACGGCGTTCCGAGGCTTTCACCCCGCGCCTATTCCTCGTCGACAGACCGGGCGATGCCGGCGGCGCTCCGACGAAGCGCCGAGAAGACCTTGCGGCTGTCGCCCGCAACATGGGTGTCCTGGTCGAAGCGTGCGAGGGCGAGCCTGAAACAATAGCTGAAAAAATATATCTCGATCTCGAGCACGCGTTCGCCGGACTGCTGCCCGAAACACTCGATCTCGCTGGAAGAGACGCGATGGACGATCTCGCCTGGTCGCGGGCGCGGCAGGGCGTTTTCGTGTCTCGCAGAGAGACTATGGACCGGCTCACGGCGCATGCCGATGGTGAACAGCCTTTGCTGCTGTTCCTGAACGAGCCCGGTTCCGGGACATCGGCCCTGCTTGCCGGCTGGGCAGAGGAATACGAGCGTGACCATCCCGGCGCGCTCGTCATTCTCGTGCATCTCGAAACCCCCTCCATCGATCCGCCCGACATCCGGATCTGGAAACGAATCGTCGGCGACATCAAACGTCGGATCGGTGTCTCGCTGCCGTTCCCTGAAACGAATACCGAATGGCGGGCGGACGGCCCCGAATGGCTGCACCTTGCGGCGGCACACGGCAGGACGATCGTCGTGCTCGATGGTTTGCATCACGCGGCGGACGCGGAAAGCGTCTTCCGCATCGATTGGCTGCATGCCCCATGGCCGGCCGAGCTGCGATTCGTGCTCGCTATGAGGCCGGGTCGTTCTCCCGTCGAGCTGTTCGAGCGTCGCGGTCTGCCGAGCCTGGTCATGCCGCAGTTGAGCAGACAGGGCCGCGCCGACCTGATACATGCCTGGGAGCAAGCGCTCGGCATCGAACTCCCGCACGTATGGCGAGAGAGAAGCCTGGCGGCGGAGAGCACGGCGTTCCCCTTCACCGCCGTCACCCTGCTTCACGAGACCCGCCTTCTCGGTACGAGCGGCTCGGCGGCTCGGTTCCTGAATGAGTGCATTTCGACCCCCGACCCGCTTGCCATCCTTGATATAATATTAAATAGGATAGAACAGGAACTCCGTGATACGCGATGCCTGCTCGTTCGCGACACGCTGTCTCTCATCGCGCTTTCCCCCCGCGGGATCTCCGAAGAGCGCCTGCTCGAGATGCTCGCCTCGGACGAGGACGGAGGCCGGTTGCCTCAGGCGCTCTGGCAGCCGCTTCGGCGCTCGCTCGCGGCGTTCTTCTGCGAGCTGAACGGCAGACTGCTCCTGTCGAACGAGATCGTGACCGAAGCCGTCCGCAGAAGATATCTGCTGAGCGAGGCGCATATCAGGGCCGCCCGACAGCGGCTCATCGAGAACGCATTCCGCCACGGCCCGCACGTGACCGACTGGGATGAACTGGCCTGGCATCTCGTGGAAACCGGCGCGTGGGAATCGCTATACCGCCTGTTATCGAATCTAGCGGGGTTCGACGCGATCGCGAAACTCCCGCCGGGAACCGTTCTCCGATTCTGGCAGCGGCTCGAGGCCGAATCCCCGTTCCGTCTCATCGAAGCGGCAAGCCGTATCCTGCTCGAGCCCGAAGCCTGGAAACCGTATCTGGGCACGTTCGCCGCCATTCTTGCTTCGGCGGGGCTCTGGGGAAAGGCCATCGCCCTTCAGACCCGCCATATCGAGCATCTGCAGACGACGACCGATGAAACGGCCCTTTGGCGTGGTCGCGAAGCCCTTGCCGAATGGCACATGGAGCTGGGCGAGTTCGCCCACGCCGAGGGAATCCTCGCCGCCTTGGCCGAATCCCCCGTGTCGGGCGGTCGCGACGGGGCAGCCCGCGTCTCCCTGAGACGGGCGATCATTGCGGGCGCATGCGGCAAATACGATGCGGCGGTGCGCTATTGCCGTGAGAGCAGGCGCCTGTTCCGCGAATCGAACGACCCGTTCAGCCTGGAGGTCGCTCTCGGCCACCTGGCGAGCTATCTCTACGCCCAGAGCGACCTCGGCGGCGCGATGAACTTCTACGCCGAACAAGAGAAAACCTGCCGCTCGATCGGTCGCCAGTCCGGCCTTGTCCGGGCGCTCCAGGGCCAGTCCATGATTCTGCGGGCGTGGGGCGATCTCGATAGCGCTTTGCGCCTTCTCCGCGAGTCCGAGGAAATCTGCCGCCGTCTCGGGTATCGCGAGCGGCTGGCCGACGCCCTGTGCCAGCGGGCCTCGATCGTCCGCACCCGAGGTCGTATCGATCTCGCGCTCGAGTTGTATCAGGAAGCCGAAGTGATCTGCGTCGAGACGTCATATCGTGACGGGCTCCAGGTGGCGATCGGCGGCCAGGCTTCGATCAGGCGCATCCGCGGCGATCTCGACGAGGCCATCCGCCTTTTCCAGGAACAGGAACGGCTGTGCAGGCTGATCAACAACAAGGAAAGCCTGCCGATCGCCCTCTGCGGCCATGCCGTGATCCTGTGCGATCGCGGCCGGCTAGGCGATGCCATGAGTCTGCTTAAAGAGGCGGAACGCATCT
>MWAR01000288.1 GCA_002068715.1 bacterium ADurb.Bin374 | reverse complement strand
CCGCAGGGGAGCTTCGCCTGCGATGTCGACCTGATCGCCCTTCTCGAGGCCGAAACCGCATCCGTACCTGCGGCCGTGCCATGGATGAGGGCGGCGCACGCGATCGCCTCGTTGTCAGACGCCCTGAATGCGGGTCATCCTTCCGGAGATGCCGTTTCAACGTGGAATGACGCGACGATGGCCCTGTTCGAAACATGGGTGATACCCTCCCGGGGCTTGCGAACCGAAATGGGCTCCACGACCTGGCGGATCCAGTATCTGTTGAATACCGGCGAATATATTCAAGCCCACGAGGCCATCCAGCGTCAGTTCAGGCTCGTTCTCCGGTGCCTCGCCGCGCTCGGACTCCCGGCGCGCCCGGCGGCCCTCGCGGAGCTGGCCGGAAGGGTCTGGAGCCTCGTCGAGTCGGCAAGGGACCGGGACGAAAAGAGATTTGTCGTCGAATCCGCCGGCCTTGCCTCCGCTGCCGAAGAGTTGAGGAGCGCCTGGAACGTCCCAGCAGACTCCCCCTTGGAGGCCGTCAGCCATTGGTCGGGCGAACTCGGCCGGGTTTCTTCCTTTTTCTCGGCGCATCGAGACGAATGGCCCGATGAACTGTTCCATGCCGTCAGCCAGTTGAAGGACGCCCTCGTCCGGCTTCACGGGTTTCTTCTCGAGTCCTGCAGAATGAAGATCTTCCGTTCGCCTTGAACTTGTCGAAGGGCGAGAGGCTCTTGTGCTTCGACAGCCTCGGCACGAACGAGAACACTCGGTGGTCTTTTGTTACGCAGGAGGCTCTAAAAGCAAGACTCAGGAATGTAAAAACTTTTGAAATCGCGTAAAAACCATTTTACTCCGCAGAGACCGTATTCCCGGGCTCGCCTCCGTGACATACCGCCTGGTCCCCATTGCGTCGCCCCCGGAGAGTATTCTTTTCAGGCCCGAGAATTGCTGTATAATTGTACAGGATGATTTTTTTCGAAATACCGAACTAGTCGGATGACCATGAAGCCACCGCGAGAGGAAAGAGAACGATGAAAATTCCACGCAGGATACACGGCACGACGGGCGGAACCAGGATGGCGTTTTTTCTTCTCGCCATGCTGACGGTAGCGTGTCCACCGATAGGTTTTTCCGCCCCCCCGGCCCCGGCGCCGGCGCAGAACGGCCAGGCCCTTGTGGCCGGAGCCGTCGATCTCGCCGCGGTCATCACATTCCATCCGGCGATGCGCAATTTTGACTATCGTTCGGGGAAGTTCGTTTCCCAGGTCGGTGTTCCCGGCACATCGACCGGAATCGAGGCATGGAAGGAAACGCGCGACGAGCAGCGCCGCATCAAAGCCATGGAAGAAGCCATCGAGGCCCAGGTCCGGCGGGTGAATGAGGAACTGATGCGGAATCAGCCCGAGATGCAGGAAGGAAAAAAAGTCGCCAGGCCCGAGTTCGACAAACTGACGAGGATGAACGAGGAGTACAGGAAACTACTGGCACCGCTGGCAGAACGGGTTCTCGGCGGATTTCCGGAAAAACTGCTCGGCGACATCCCCCGGCAAAACCTCGAACGCATCATGACGGAGGTCCTCTGGGCCGTCCAGGCGAGCGCACAGGCGCGCGGCGCCGCGATCGTGCTGAACACATCGACGGGGGATTTCAAACCCGGCACGGAAGGACTGCCCCAGCCCCCGGACCCCGGTTCCGTCGGTATCCTCGAACGCTGGAACATCCGCTCGCTGAGCGATATCGAAGCGCTGATCCAGGCTTCGGGATCCACCCCTATGCCATTCGAGGGAAAGCGCCCGAAGCAGAGGCCCGGACTCGTCTGCGGCGGGCATTTCGAGAGCGTCACGGATCCGGCGATGCTCAAATCGCTGGTGAGCGAGTTTTACGACAACCGCCAGGCCTTTTCCGGCGCTTTCCTGTCTCTGGGTGCGACGCGCCACGTTCTCTCCGGAAGCATCAACGTCACATCGGTCGATCTCACGTCCGATGCCGTTGCCCGCCTGCTCGACCTCTACAAGACGAGGGCCGCCGAGCGGAACGCCATCATGAGCCTTCTTCGCGAGCGGCTCGGCCGCTGATTCCTGATCCTGGATGATCAAGGAGCGCTGTATGACGTATCGAAGCATGGTCCGCTGCCCGCACTGGTTCGTTCTTCTGCTGCTCGTTCTGTTGCCGGTTTGCATCGCCGTCGGTGCAACCAATTTTTACAAGGAAAACCGGAACGGGAAGGTTTTCATTCTCCAGGTCGATCCGTCCACGAATATCGAAACGGTGTTCAATCCCGACAAATCCGTCATTTTCCTGGCGCCGAAGGCGAAGCGCGTCGCCGTCCTGCCGACGGCAGGCTGGGGTGAACGCACTTCGAACAAAACCCCCCTCGGAGATCCTCTCGGAGTCGGCGAGTATCCCGGCGATCCCAACGCCATCATTACGTTGCGCGTGAAATCGCTGGGCGGTGCGACGCGGTATGAGCTGTATCGCGGCGCTTCGAGACTTCTCTGGGCCGTCGACGATTACTTTACGGCCTACAATCCCGACAACAACAAGTTCGATATCGCGGTCAGCCAGTATATGGGCCGAAATAAAGATGAAATGCGCGTTTATGTGTATATTTCCAATCTGTTCTACTATTTCGGTCCCGTCATCATCAAGCTGGAGTTCAAAAACAACGTCCTGGTCGAGGCCGGATACAAGATCACGAATGATTGGTCCTGGTATGGCACCATTTTCGATTCGTGGTTCTCCGCCTATTCCTCTCCAAGCCCGCAACGCAACCGCTGGCAAAACGTGACCGAGTCAGGCGATCGCGGGTCGGCTCAGTCCATCAGCGTGAATGCAACGTCGGATACGTCGGACCTGCTCGTCTACCACCCCACCCGGAGCTACTCCCTTCAGCACGTCTGGGACACCAGCCGCACGAACGGGAGCTGGGGCATCAACTACCTGCTCGACAACAACCGGGTCAAGAAAGCGAAGTCGACGAACTACCTGACGAACGATCCGAATCAGATGACCCAGATTTTCGACGTCGGCATGGATCTCGGGAACGCTTACATCGACACCCTGCTCTACTACCGAAGCTATTACAATCACGGGAACACATTCGTCGCCAATAACGTCAACACGAACACCTCGCTGCCTCACCCATACTACGACATCGAGGATGCGGCCGGGCAGATGGTCGAGATCCGCGACGGCGTCCCCAACGGGGCCGTTCTCAACACGATTCGAGTCAATCCGAATCCGCTGGTGCTCGGCCACAACGCCGTCGGTCTGTACGGTCTGTCGTGCCGCAACGCCCTTTCCGGAAGTGAGCTCATCGTATACGAACCGGTATATAAAATCAACCAGAACGCGGTCGATATGCTCGAAATAACCGACAACAATCGCAACAACGTTCCCGACCACGTGGATAACGACGGAAAAGGCTATTTCGGATACCGCCCCGACTATCTCATCGACCGGAACAACGGTTCCGCGATCAACAGCGATTATGTACTGGACTACGTTATCGCTCACCGATTTCCGCTGTCCGGAAAAACGGCAAACGATGAATTCACCTATCAGGAAATGGCCATCGAACGCGATCCGTCGGCTTCGCCGTCGAGAATGATCCCGGGCGAAATCATACATGTGCGGGTCGGCAACATCTGGCACCAGGACCCTGACGTATACGGCGAATACAACCAGTTCGGCTGGGACGGCGGAGCTGGAAACTCAGTGTTTATCTGGGTGGGAAATCCGGGAGAACCGTATCGCGGCTTCAACGGGTCTACGACACCCGTTCGCAGAAACAGCGGTCACATTCTCGGAGTCGAGGTGAAGAACACCTCCTACGCCACGGCCGATTACTTCGGCGTCGTCGGAAACGACGAATGGGCAGCCGGCCAGGGCGACCTGTATTTCCTTTCCAAGAAATTTGGCGCGTATGTCAGTCCCCGCATCGTCGATCGGAACAATCCCTATACGCCACCGGTCGATGGATACTATCTCTGGTGGAAATATCAGTACAACCGCTCGACGTCCTACGGTATCTCTCGGACCTATTGGATCGGCAACAATCCCACCAGCGAATGGCTGAACACGGCCGGGTTCTTCATCGGAAACTCGGTCTATTCGCAGATGGTGTATAACATCAACTGCGGCTGCCGCGGCCAGCGGTACGACAACTTCCAGCTCGTGTCGGAAGCCAGTTCCCCGATTCTCGACTTCGCGATCGTCAACATCGGCGCCCCGCCCTTCGTCGACGGAACGATCGCGCCGACGATCGTCGCGAACAACGGCGGCGTCGTCGTCCAGCCGAATACGCCGGTCTATTTCACCGGCGGGTATTCCGACCCTGCGGGCCTCATCGATCCCGCGACGGTCAAGTTCCGCTACGTCATTCTCGACGACGCGTTCAACGATACCGATCCGTCCGCAGATCCGAAACTGGTCATCGACTCGAGCGTCGTCAACGGCGG
>MWAR01000287.1 GCA_002068715.1 bacterium ADurb.Bin374 | reverse complement strand
TGCCGACCGTATATCCGGAATTCCGCCTGGTAGTCATCCGATGAACCTCCTGAAGGGATCACCCGCCGATATCCGACAGGGAAACGCAGCGCGCGCCGAGAAACTGCGCGCATGTCTTGTGCCGTGCATGTTTGCGAATCGCGAGATCACGCAGGACGCGGACGAGTGCATCATGATCGAGGCCCCGAACCTCGACACCTTCGCTCGAGTCGAGACATGGAAGCAGCTTTCCGCTGACGGTCAGCCGGAGCCGGGTGCATCTGGAGCAGAACGGGTGGCTGCGCGAACTTATGAACCCGATGTGCCCGGCTTCCCCGCGTATACTGAAATTTTCGGAAGGGCCTCCTCCGAAATCCTGCTCCGCCGGATCCAGTGTGATGCCGGCTCCGGCAAGCCGATCAACAATCATATCTTGAGATATATATGCGATGGCGTCACTCGATCCGGCGGCGAATGGCATTCGTTCGATAAACCGGACATGCACCGGAAGGCGACAGGCAAGCTTCCCGAACGCCTCGACCTCGTCGTCATTCCGGCCGGGAATCATCACCGTGTTGATCTTGACCGGGGCCAATCCGGCGGCGATCGCGGCCTCGATTCCCGCCATGACCCGCGTGATGTCACCGCCCCGGGTGATCGCGGCGTATCGATCCGCCTGGAGGGAATCGAGGCTGATATTCACACGTGCAACACCGGCCGCACGAAGATTCCGCGCGAAATCCGCCAGAAGGATGCCGTTCGTCGTGAGACTGATGTCATCGATACCTGGGATTTGTGCAAGAGACTCGATGAAGTCGCACAGACCCTTGCGAACGAGGGGCTCGCCGCCGGTGATGCGGATTCGGTGGACCCCTTCGGAAACGCACGAGCGAACGATCGCGAGCATCTCCTCGTATCGCATGATCTGCTCGTGGGACAGCTTCGGAATGCCCTCCGGCGGCATGCAGTAGACACAACGGAGATTGCAGCGATCGGTGACCGAAAGCCGCAGATACTCGAAAACCGGTTTTTCCATGGCGTTCATGCGGAGTTCATCTTAGGACCCTTCATCGCCCCTGTCAACGGCATAACCGGCGGAAAGCGGTGCCGTGAAGCGCAGCAACGATGAACCCATGCCGGAACGGGCGTTGAGCTGCTTGACACTCCGGTGAATCTCCTTACAATAGTGAGTATCTCTCTCAGGAGGGGTTCCATGTATTATCGAGAAAGATGGATGTCGGCCGCCGGAGCGATCGCCGCGATTGCTCTTTTGCTCACAGGCTCCAACCTTCATGCCCAGACGAACCCGTTCGGCGGTTCGCAGGTGCAGGTGACCTCCTCCTCGACCGATGCTTCGAGCGGAAGAGGCGTCGTATCCATCGGCGAGAGCTGGGTGAACGTCCGATCGGGACCGGGCACGAACAATTCCATCCTCAAGACCCTTCCCCGCGGGAGTGTCGGCTACGTCATCGCCGAAAAGAACGGCTGGAACCAGGTCATCTTCGGAAACGGCCTGAAGGGCTGGGTTCGCGCCGACCTGCTTGCCGACGGTTCCGGAATCTCCTCCATTCCCGCAACGAGCGCGGACAAGGCGGCCGTCCAAAAGAGTTTCGCCCGCTGGGACAAGCATCTGTCGAAGACGAGTCTCGACTACTCGAAGATTCCCTCCTATTACAAGCTGGGCAGAGCTTGGTCCGCCTATCAGAAGGGCGATTGGCAGAAGGCGTTCGAGCTTGCACAGGACGATGCGTCGAATCCGCTCCGGGCGAAATACCTGATGGCTAAGTCGCTGTATCAGCTCGGAAAATACGCCGAGGCGAAGGCTCAGCTCGCGAAGATCGAACGTGCACTCGAGGACGAGGCGTTCACCCAGGTGATCGATACCGCTACCAAGCCGTACATCGACGAGCCGGTGTATTTCAAGTTCGGCGGCTTCGATGACGTTGCGACATACAAAAAGAAAAAGGCGAACGGCAACCGCATCGGCCTCGAGTCGAGCGAATACTACGATGATTTCGTCGACATCAGCACCTGGAAATGGAAGTCGAACGCGGCCTACAACGAGTTTCAGAAGATCGCCGGCATCGACTGCAGCGGCTTCGTCCAGCGCGTCCAGATGGATGCCTACAAACAGGCGGGGGTCACGTGGCCCGTTCAGGGGCGCACATCTGCCGGCGGACTCTCCTCGACCGGCATCTCGAAGGAAGTCAACCCCGGCTACCGCCCGCCGCCCCCGCCGGATGCCCGCCCGGGCGACATGATCCTGTTCGATTACGGGCACAACCGGTACGGCCATTCGGCGATCTACCGTGGAACGGACGTGAACGGAAACATCCACGTCGTCATGATGGGCGACGTCCCCTACAACTGCATTCTCCCAGCAGAAAAAATTCAATATTATAAAGGCACATATAGAATGAAGGGAATGGACGACGTCCGGAAGAAGCTTACCGCATGAACCTTTTTCTGCGCGCGTTTCTCCTGGTGTTCCTCGTCCCGGCGTGTGCTTTCGCCGCGCTTCCAGACTGTCCAGTAGTTCGCGAGATACCCTGGGGGAGCGCGACGAGCCAGCTCGGAATCATATTCCAGGACAGAGAACAGCTGCCGGAAGGCCCGTTCATGGGACCCGGCGGGTTCCGTGTCGATGCCGAGGGCGGCATCTGGATTTCCGACAGTGTCCAGAAGTCCGTCAAACGGTTCGCTCCGAACGGCGGGGTTCACGAATACTCCGTGAAGGCCGCGAAACTGGGCGATCTGTCTCTCCTCGGAACCGAGTTCGCCGTCATCACCGGATCTCCTGACGGGATCGCGTTCATCGATCGCACGACAGGCTCCGAGACGCGGCGTATCGATACGAGGGGGCTCCTGCGCGGTCGTCTCAACGTTATCGACAATGACCACATCGTCGTCGGCGGGAACGAGGGCGGCGTTTTTCTGTACATGGGAAAAACGTGGGAAAATCATCCTGCACCCGCGTTGGAACCGGTCGGGACATCCGACACCCTGTTCGGAACGCTGTATGAGTTCGATGCAAAATCGCGCGTCATCATCCGGGCTGCCTGGACCGGTGAAGCCTCGGACCCGGAAGTCTTCGCCCGATACAAGGTATCGGGAACCGACGAGATCGTGTTCAGCCACCTGCTCGGCATGGTCGGCGGTTTTCCATCGTTCATGCTCGTGACCCGTGCTGAGCCGAAGGTCTATCGCATTGTCCGGTTCGACGCGGACGGCAAGGCGGTCTCGGAACTCCAGGTGCCGATTTTCCCGGGGTGCCCCCTTCCCTCGCCCTGGATACAAGGCGAAGACGGTGTGCTGTATGCCGCGGAGGCCGACGAAAAGGCATTTCGCATCAGGCGCGGCCCGGCATTGAAATAGAGGTTTCCTGCACGGTAAAAGCCAGTTTCACGATCCCGTTCGTGCTGATCCTGTCGAAACACGTAGAGGAACTCGCCCCCTTCGGCAAGCTCTGGGCAGGCCTCGACAAGTTCGGTTCGAACGGGTGGATTTCATTCCGCAGGATTCAATAATTCTGGACTCTACCACGCGGGCGGCAAATGTGTTACACTCCCCCCCGAATCTCCGGGGTAATACTGGGAGTGATCAGTGGCGAGCATCGAATATTCCGTAACGGCGCCGGTCTACAACGAGTCCGAGAATATCGGCGAACTCGTCGAGCGGATCAGCGCTGCGATGGACCCCCTCGGAAAACCATGGGAACTTATTCTCGTCGACGACGGCTCGACCGACAACAGTTTCGAACTCATGAAATCGATCAAAAGCCGCTTCCCTGCCCTGCGCGCACTGCGTCTGAACGGGCACCACGGACAGACGGCGGCGATGGATGCCGGCATCCGCGCCGCGCGGGGCTCGGTCATCATCACGATGGACGCCGATCTTCAGAACGATCCGGCCGACATTCCGAAGCTCGTATCACGGCTCGGCGAC
>MWAR01000286.1 GCA_002068715.1 bacterium ADurb.Bin374 | reverse complement strand
GAGGACCGGGCGGTCTTCACCGCCGTCGAGGCGGCCACCGAAAGCATCGCCCAGGCGGTCGACCGCATCGTCGCCTCGTTCAGACAGGGCGGACGGCTCGTCTATATCGGAGCGGGAACGTCTGGCCGGCTCGCCGTTCTCGATGCCTCGGAATGTCCTCCCACCTTCGGCGTGCAGCCCGAGATGGTCACGGCCGTGATCGCCGGCGGGCCGGAAGCCATCCTCCAGGCAATCGAGGGCGCCGAGGACGACCGGGATGCGGCCGTTGCCGATCTGAAGGCGATCAATCTCACCCCCACCGACACAGTGGTAGGAATCACGGCTTCCGGAACGACTCCCTACGTCATTTCCGGCCTTTCGTTCGCGAAAGGGGTCGGCAGCTGCACGGTTCTGCTTTCCTGCAACCCCTACGGAAGGCCCCCCGACGTGGACATCCACATCAACCCGGTCGTCGGGCCGGAGGTCATCACCGGCTCGACCCGCCTCAAGAGCGGAACGGCCTGCAAGCTGGTGCTGAACATGTTGTCCTCGATCGCGATGATCAGGATCGGCAAGGTGTATCAGAACCTCATGGTGGACGTCCGGGCCACGAACGCGAAGCTGCGCAAACGCGCCCAGCGAATCGTGATGGAAGGGGCCCGCACGACGCCCGAGCATGCCGACACCTGCCTGTCCCGCGCGAACGGAGAGGCCAAGCTGGCCATCTACCTGGCGAAGAACGGCGGAACGGCCGACGAGGCAAGACAGGCCTTGGCCGCGGCGGATGGTCGCCTCGCCGTCGCCCTGGGAGAAATCGACGCCGATGAAATCTGATCTGAAAAGTCTCGCCTGCGTTTCCCTTCTCGCCCTTGGCCTCATCGGGGGGGCCCCTCTGATTGCGGCGCCGGTGCCGGTCGTGAAGATCAAAACGGCAGAGTATGGAGGAAGTCTCGAGTGCCGTCTTCCCGGCGGAGGAACATGGCGACTCGGCAAAACGTCAGGCAACATCGGAGCGAAGGATTCAGTTTCTATTTCAGGCACTATTCAAACTCCCGCCAGGAAACGCTATCACGTCATGGTGGAGTCGGCTCCGCGCAGGGAACCAGACCGTCTCGAGGCGGCATTGCGGAAGTGGCGCTCGAGCGGCCGGCCGATCCACACGTTCGAAGCAGGGAAGATCTCCTACGGGGCGGACGGAAAAACGGTCACCTGGGATGGTCGGGTCGTGTTTATCGGGGTCGGCATGTTCGACACCCGCGATGTCGCGGCAAAACTCGTCGACGAACTGGCCGCCGCAGGCAGTTCGAGCTGGGTTTTCGAGGAAATCCTTGCGCAAAGCCGGGGCACACTCGCCCTCCACATCAACGGCAAGCGTGTCGCCGCAGGCAACAAGGATCTTCAACTCGTGCCGGCCGACATTGTCGAACTGAAAAAGGTCGAACATGCCAGGGGGTATGCGTGGCACGGCTTCGAAGACCGGTCATATCGCGGTCCCATCACCATCCGCTGGGGGGCACAGGACGCATTGGATACGATTTTAACGACTGACCTCGAAACCATCCTGGCGGGCGTCGTGCCCTCCGAAATTTCCTCGAAGGCATTGCCGGCGGCCCTTCAGGCACAGGCCGTGGCGGCACGGGGTGAAATTCTTTCGAAGATGGGCCTCAGGCATCTTGGCGAAGGATACGACTTCTGCGCCGAACAACATTGCCAGGTGTATGCCGGCGAGACCGCAGCTTCCCGTAAACTCGCCCCCGTCATCGCAAAAACACGGGGTTCCCTGCTTCGCAATGCCGAGGGCGCGATCGTCGATGCCGTGTATGCGGCGAACTGCGGCGGCCATGGGGAACCCAATCATCTCGTCTGGACATCTCCCCCCGACCCGCAATTGAAAGGGGTCTGGGATATCCGGGGAGCCCCGGAAGGTCTCGATCTGACCCGTGAGGATACCATATCGGCGTTTATACGGAACCCACCTCCCTGCTGGTGCGGCGATACCACCGTGGAAGGCGGCGACAAGTTCCGATGGAAGAAAACGCTGACGGCCGACGACTGGAAAAAGGTGGAAGAAGCCGCGGGAATCGGAAAGATCTCGAGTGTTACCGGGTTCGAACGAGGTCCTTCCGGCCGCCTTTACAAAGTGAGCCTCATCGGGGAGACCGGCACGAAAACCGTGATGAAGGAGCTTGCCATTCGCAAGCTGTTCGGCGGGCTGAGAAGCGCGTGCTTCATCGCGGAATGGAAGCGGGATGACCGCGGCTTCATCGCGGGCGCCGAGATCACCGGGGCAGGCTGGGGGCACGGGGTCGGCATGTGTCAGACGGGCGCGCAGGCCATGGCCAAGGCAGGAAAATCATTCGATCAGATTCTCAGCCATTATTTCCCTGGCGGAAAAATCGAAAAAGCATACTGATCGGCATACGGAAAAGGCCACATCCTGCCGACAATGTATGACGAAACCTGGATGCAAGGGGGAAAACGATGAATTATCAGAAATTTGTTTTGATCTTTGTAGCTCTCGCTCTGTTCCTATTGCCGGGAGCCCTCACTGGATGCGGCTCGGACAATGAATACACAGGCCAGAGCTGCAAAACGATCGGTCCTGGCGCTCTGAGCAGTTTCGATGCCACGGGATCATGTAATCTTCCCTGAGTTATCAGAATTCAGATAATTCATGATCTGAATTCCGACACACCGGAACATCATCCCCTGTGAAGGGGCTGGCTTCCGGTTCACACAGCCGTCCTGAGGGATCCGGACGGTTTCTTCTTCAGGAATATTACCTGTTCGTGCGCTTCTGGTTCGCCGAACCGCCGGCAAAACGGCCTTTGAAAATCATACTGAGAACAAGACCTGCGCCGTTTCGGGTGAGGATGTCCTCGACCGTCGACTTGAGTTTGCAGATACTCTGCGGGAGCTTGTCGAACGAGCCACCCTGGCTGGGGAGAACGATGTTCAGACGCTTCGCCTCGGCCATGCGGTATTCGCGCCGCTGGGCCATTTTCGCAAGTGGCCCGGAGAAAAGGGCGAGTTTCGATGATTTTTTCTGGAACACGACAGGGGGGGCCTCCGAGAGAGGGGGCGAGGTGACGGTCGGAGCCGGTGCAAAAGTTTCGTCCTTGGATTCGGGGGTGCGGGCCGGCTCGGCAGAAGCAATCTCGACCTTGGATTCGCCGGCAGACGGCTCGACACCCACAACGGGCTTGTCGGTCTTCTCTTCCTGGGTTGTCTGAGGAACGATCTGGGGTTTCGCCGGCTGGGCTGCTGCCGGGAGACTCATGGGCTCCCTGGCGACAATCTGGCCTTCTTCCTCCTGAGCGTGGAGCTTCAGCCAGTAGCCACGCACCTTGGTGGACAATTTCCGGTCTGCGCGCGCAAGAGAGCTCTCGACCTTCTTCTCCGGAATATCGGAGACGGGCTTCGTCTCTTCAACAGCCCCCTTTGTCTCTTCAAAGACAGGCTTCGGTTCTTCGACGGCGGCTTTCGGTTCTTCGACAGCGGCTTTCGGTTCTTCAACAGCGAGCCTGGGCTCTTCGACGGCAGGCTCGGTCTTTGCGACAATGGGCTTCTGCTCAACGGGAACCTGCCGGATGATCGTGCCCTCCCTGCGAGATTCGCCGGAAGAAACGGCAGCTTCATTCCGAGCTTCTGTTGCAGGAGCTGCGATCACCTTTGCTTCCTGGGAAGAAAGGGGGGTCACGACTTTTTCTTTTTTCACGTCGTCAACGGGAGCAGCTTCCGGTTCGCCGTGAATTTTCAGCCAGTATTCACGAATCCTGCCCGAAATTTTCTTATTCCGGGCATAACGCCCAGTCTCCGCCTTCTTTTCCGTGGGCTCGACGGAAGACTTCACTTGTTCGACCGGAGGCTCGGCTTTCACGACTGCAGGCTTTGTCTCTGCCGGCGCGGGGACTTCGACCACCGGGCTGGCCGCTTCCTCAATCTGGGCTGGAACGAAATCCATTTTGGGAAGTTCATAGACAGATGTATTCGGGGCTTCCACCATTTCAGGTTCAATTGCATCGCCTTCGAGCCGGGCAGCAGGAACGTCGGCGGCAAACGCAGGCATGGCAGCCGTCACGACAAAAAGGGCAATGCAGCAAAGGATGCTCCAGAAGACAAGCCTACAAACGCTTTTCATTATTCCTCCAGCAATACGGGAAGTGATTTCTCAGATATGACCGAGCATGGAAATAGCTCATTGAATGAGGGTGCAAGTGTATCACATCTCTGCACCGTCTCCAAGGCTCAGCCAGGATTCTCAATGCACGATACCTGAACAATTCCGACAAAATTAATCTGATTAATGATATTATCTTTAATAATTTAAGATAATAATCATTAAATTGATTGATTCTTTCTTTGTTTTTTGTGGTAGAATGCCTTCCTGAATATGGGAACCACACATTCTCCGAGGTATTTCCTCACCACTTTCGGGTGTCAGATGAATCAGGCTGACGCTCAGCGTATTCGCGGCATGCTCACGAGCATCGGCTACGAAGAATCCAATTCGGAAGACGATGCCGATCTCATTCTGTTCAACACCTGCTGTGTGCGGGAGCACGCGGAACAACGCCTCATCAGTCGCATTCAGTCGCTGCAACGGCTGAAAAAAACGAACCGCGAGCTCCTGATCGGCATTGCCGGCTGCGTGGCCCAGGCAAAAAAGGAACGGCTGTTCGAGCTTCTGCCGCATGTCGATCTCGTATTCGGCCCGAACGACATTCCAACCCTTCCTCTTCTGCTCCAGCACGCACGAACCCGGAAAGCCACAGGAGCTTTTGCCGCCATCGGAGGATTCGACGGAGAACAGGCTGACGGCATAATCCTCGAAAAACCATTCTCGGCCCTGGTGAACATTATCAGGGGATGCACGAACTTCTGTTCCTACTGCATCGTCCCGCACGTCCGTGGTCCCGAGGTTTCCCGTCCCCTCCCCGAGCTCATCGATTTCATCAGCGATCTGGCCAGGAAAGGCGTCGTCGAGATAACCCTGCTTGGCCAGAACGTGAACGCTTACGGGAAGGATATCGGCCTGGAGGAAGGCTTCATCACTCTTCTCGAACGGGTGGAGCAGATTCCCGGCATTCGGTGGATCAGGTTTCTTACCTCACATCCGCGCGATTTTTCCTTCCAGGCCGTCGACCGGATGGCTCGCCTTCAAAAGCTCTGCGAAATGTTTCACCTCCCCGCCCAGGCCGGCTCGGACCGCATTCTTCGGATAATGAACCGCGGCTATACCCGAAGGCGGTATCTGGACCTCATCGAGCGCGTGCGCACCGCCATTCCCGGTGCATGTATAACAACTGATTTGATATGCGGCTTTCCAACCGAGACCGAAGCCGAGTTCGAGGAAACCCTGTCGCTCGTCAGAGAAGTAAGATACGAGTCTGCGTATACGTATTACTATTCCCCTCGCGAAGGCACCCCTGCGGCTTCGATGGAAGGGATGCTCCCCGAAGACGAGCGCAAGGCGCGGCTTACCCGCCTGATCGAAGTCCAGAACGCCATCTCCGAAGAAGAAAGCGCAAAACAGGTCGGCCACACGTTCGACGTGCTGGTCGACGGCTGTTCCGAGCGCACGCCCGGCCATCTTCTGGGAAAGACGCGAACCGGCCGGGTCGTCGATTTTGCCGGCTCTTCCGACCTGATCGGGCGTTTCGTCCGGGTGAAGATCGATCGCGCACGCCTCTGGACGATGTCCGGAACGATGGTCTGAAGGAAACATCCGAATGTCGGTCCTGCTTCACACCTGCTGCGGCCCTTGTCTGAGTGGCGCCTGGCCGCACCTGAAACGCGAAGGGATCGCCGACATCGTCCTGTTCTGGGAAAACCCGAATATTCACCCGTACGTCGAGTATCACTCAAGGTTCGAATCGTTCAGGAAGATGGCGGGCGCTCTCGGCGCGGAGATCAGTTGGGGCGACACGGATTACGGGCTCGAACGGTTTCTCGCGGCTCTCGGCGGCGACTTCGGCCCCTCGCGGTGCGCCGCCTGTTTCCGGATGCGTCTCGGGGCGACCGCGGCCAGGGCCCGCCGGGACGGATTCGAGTCGTTTTCGACCACGCTTCTGATCAGCCCCTACCAGGATCACGACCTGCTGGTATCGATCGGGTACGAGGCCGGCCGCGAGCACGGCGTCGCCTTCTCGGCCACGGACCTTCGCCCGGCCTTTCCATCGACGCACGCCGCGGCCCGCGAAAACGATTTATATCGGCAGAAATATTGCGGCTGTATCTTCAGCGAACGCGACCGCTTCGCCCCGAAACTGCGTCTGACCGTTTGATTCCAGGCGTTCGCCCCGGGCCCTGCGGCTCAGAAAAACCACCGGGAAAGAACGCCGATACCGTCCGCGACAGAGCCGAACTCGGAC
>MWAR01000285.1 GCA_002068715.1 bacterium ADurb.Bin374 | reverse complement strand
CCCGAAGCCGATCACCGGTTTCTCGATCGATTCCCGCACCCTGCTTCCCGGAGAGGTTTTCGTCGCATTCAAGGGCGAACGGACGGACGGCCACGCGTATATCGCCCAGGCGCTCGCGAAGGGCGCTTCCGCGATCGTCTCGTCGAAGTGGGCCGAAGGAGCCTCGCCGGCCGACGGTGATGCAGCCTGGGTGAGATGCGACGATCCGCTCCGCGCCCTCCAGGATGCGGCACGATTCCACAGGGCACGCCACAAAGCGCTGTTCATAGGCGTCACCGGGAGCAACGGGAAGACGACGACGAAGGAAATGCTTCTGCATCTGTTTTCCGGCGTATCGAACGCCTGGGCCACCACGGGCAACTTCAACAACGACATCGGCCTTCCGCTGAGCATCGTGCGGATTCCGCTGGCCACCGAAACGGCGATCATCGAGATGGGCATGAACCACGCGGGTGAGATCCGGTTCCTCGCCGGCATCGCCCGTCCCCATGCCGCGGTCATCACGAACATCGGCCCGGCGCACATTGGAAACATGGGAAGCCTCGAAAACATCGCCCTGGCGAAAGCCGAGATTCTCGAAGGCCTCTCGGAAAACGGCCTGGCGGTCCTCCCGGGTGACGATCCGTATCTTGCGACGCTGAAGGCGAAGACCAGGGCCCGGGTCGTGAGCTTCGGCTTCGGCTCAGGCTGTGACTGCAGCGGCCAGGACGTCCGCATGGACGCCGATGCGGTTTCGATGGAGGTCGTCACGACGGGCGGGCGGGCCAGGACCAGGCTCGGACTTCTGGGCAGGCACAACGCTCTCAACGCCCTCTCGGCCCTTGCCGTCTACACGAACGCCGGTTCGAGGCCGCTTCGCGAAGGCATCGCCCGGCTCGAAAGCTTCATGCCCGTGTCCGCCCGCATGGAGTCGCACGAGCTCGAGGGAAAGCGCGTCATTCTCGATTGCTACAATGCCAACCCGTCCTCGATGAAGCAGGCCATTGAATATCTTGCCGTATGCAAAGGTCGCCGCATCGCGGTGCTGGGCGATATGCGCGAGCTCGGCGACCAGTCCGAAGCGCTGCACCGGGCGCTCGGCGATTCCGTCGCCCGTGCGGGAATCGACCGGCTGGTGGCGGTCGGCGAGCAGGCCCAGTTCATCGCTTCGGCGGCGCTCCAGGCCGGCATGCCGCCCGCCGGCGTCCATTCATGCGGCACGACATCGGAAGCAGCGAAACTACTGTTCACCCTGCTTCTGACGGGAGACACCGTACTGCTCAAAGCAAGCCGCGGCATGCACTTCGAAGAGATCGTCAGCGAGCTCTGGCCTGCCCTGCACTGCGATCTTCATTGACCCGGCTCTGATACCGAAGGGAGATTTGTTACGTTCGCTTCCATTTTCACCGCCATGACCCTCCGTATCCTGTTCGCCCTCGCAACGTCTTTCCTGGTCGCTGTTTTCATCGGCCCGCGCGTGATCGAACATCTGAAAAGCCGCCAGATCGGCCAGACGATTCGCGAAGAAGGGGTGCAGGAACACAAGAAGAAAGCCGGCATCCCGACGATGGGTGGGCTGATCATCCTGATCCCGTTTCTGCTGACGACCCTGCTGTGGGCGCGCTGGCACCCCTCGGTCGGCATCGTGCTGTTCTGCACGCTGGCCATGGCGATGCTCGGCGCTACGGACGATCTGACGAAAGTGATCAAGGCCCGCAGTCTCGGCCTCACGCCGCGTCAGAAACTCGCCGCACAGATTCTGACCGGCATCGTCACGGCCTACGCAATCAGGACATGGCTAGGTGCGAACAACGAACTGCCGGTTCCCCTCGGTGCCGGAGGCGGAAGCCTCGTTTTGCCGCCGACGTTCATCCAGCTGCCGTGGCTTGGCACGGTCGACCTCGGCTGGCTGTATCTTCCCTTCGTCGCCTTCATCGTCGTGGGAGCGAGCAACGCGGTGAATCTGACCGACGGGCTGGACGGCCTCGCGGGAAGCATCACGCTGACGGTGCTGATTCCCTTCCTCGTCATCGCGCTCGTTTCGGGGACACCGGAACTCGCCCGCGGGCTCGGCACCGCGTACATACCCGGAAGCGCGGAGCTGGCGATTCTCGCCGCAGCGCTGTTCGGAGGCTGTCTCGGGTTCCTGTGGTACAACGCAAACCCGGCCCAGGTCTTCATGGGTGACACGGGTTCGCTCGCGCTCGGCGGCGCCGTCGCGGCTCTGGCTGCCTGCACGCGAACCGAGGTGTTCCTCGCGATCATCGGGGGCGTGTATGTGGCCGAGGCGCTGTCGGTGATCATCCAGGTGTCGTATTTCAAATACACGGGCGGGAAAAGGGTTTTCCGCATGAGCCCGATTCACCATCACTTCGAGCTGTGCGGCTGGGCCGAACAGAAAGTCGTGGCCCGCTTCACGATCGTCAGCCTTCTTCTCGGTCTCGCCGGACTGGCCCTGTTCGCGATGCGCCTGGCCGGCTGATCCGAGCTTTCCACGGACCGTCACCTGAAACAAGAAACCCCGGCTTGCGCCGGGGTTTAATAATTGGGATGTTATGGACTTTACATAGATCAGCGATAGTAGATGGAGAGCTGGACATTCTGCATGCCAATGTCGAGTCTGTTCTGGTTGCGAGCGGCGAAGAAGTAGGAAGCGCTCGGATTGCCACGGACAAAATCGGTCACATCCACGGTATAGTTCGTCATGGGATTTGTTGCCGAGAAGTCACCGAGTGAATAGCCGAGAAGAGCATTGTTGCCAACCCACCAGCCACCGAGATTTTTGATCACCTGAAGCTGCTGAGTCGAGCTCATGTAAGCGCTCATCCGAACACCGCCGTTATACCGATATGCGGCATCAAAGGCGATTTCAGCCTTCACGAACGCAAGGCTTACGAAGTCGATCGCGATGGGAGTTTCGAGCGCCATCTCACCATACGCGCCGTTAGCGTCGGCAAGCGGGGAGAACTGGGAAAACCAGCCGGTATTTCCAAGAGAGCTGCGGACGATCACGGGGTTCATTTCACAGCTGATCTCAGCAATTTTGCCGCCTTCAACGACGACCGACGAGGCCTTGTCGAGATACTCGGCGTGCGACATTTTCACATTGTAGGTGCCATTCGGAACCTTTTCGAAGGAGAACGCACCGTTGCCGTCCGTGACGCCGCTGAACGACGTGCCCTCGATACTCACTGCAACGCCGGAGATGGGGGTTTTCTTCACATAATCGAGAACCGTGCCCTTCACATCGCCGTCAGGAACTTCAATGACCTTCGGGGAGAGAGTAGAACTGATCTTCACGATCGGGTTGAGCTGGTATTCGGGGACTTTATTCTTCCCGGTATGTTTTGCTTTGATCTTGTTGAAGAAACGGATCGAGACTTCCGTCGTGAAGCCATCCTTGATTTCAAAGGAGCCGAAGAAGCGAACACGATTGCTGGGGATATTCAGGGGGAACGACACGCCATCGACAACGACCCTGGCATTCTTCTTGATTTTGAATTCCATGTAGTTGTAGATGCCATTCGGGAGGTCTGATCCAGCAAGAATATCCGTAAGGATGGTCGTATTCTTCAGGTCGATCTCGGTTGTCTGAATGGGAATGTTCTGGGGAGCCCCCTTCGCCGGCTTGACCTTCATGGAATCAAGGGTTATAAATATATTATCCGCACTCGCGGCGGAGAGGACACGCACTTTCAGACTGCCGGGGCCGCCATTGCCATTTTTAATTTTGTGAACGACGACAAAAGGCGGTTCAGCATACGACCAGCGGCTCTTTCCAAGGGCCTGCGGGCGAGCGCGTGCACCCAGCACCTGGCCGGAAACGAGATCTTCCGATTCGGCTGTGAGCGAAGCGTTCACCTGGCCGGAAAGCGAGTTGTCGGCCACGGGGTTGTAGCCTCCGCTCCCGAGACAGCCGGCCAACAACGGAATGAGGCCAATCAAGGCCATCATCACGATCTTGTTGATAGTTGTCTTCATACACATTTCTCCTTCGACCGATCGACAACGGCCGAGACTATTTCTCACCAGAATTACACGCAATCTCCGTACCCACGCAGACTTACATCTGCGTGCCGGCTTCTCCCCGCTCTACCACCTATTTCATCTACACTTTGTGCAATCCGCACGTCTTTCAAGGCAGGGATTTTTTCCCTCATCCTTTTTTCTCTGGGGATTTTCTTCCCACCTGCTCTTTTGGCGATGGGGCCCGTAACCCTCGAAACGACTGCCGATACGACCTATGGCGCGACTTTTTCTTTCAATATCCCTCCATTCGATACCCGACGGGTGCACATCGACACGGCGTGCTTCAATGCGAACGGGAATCTTTCCACATCGACCGTCATCGCTCCGCCGCCCTCTGGTGGTTTTCCCTTCTGGCCAGCTCATTTCACTGTCGAGAGCTGGGGTACGCCACACAATTTCACTCGCACTTCGTTTTCATATGTTTTTCAGGCTGACCAGATCGAATATTCAGACAATACATTTCTCGCAACTGGAAATATCGTTTTCGCAACGTCAGAGACAGATAATAAATTAAAGATTTTTTCATATAATTCTGAGGAAGATCTATTAAACAATATTCCCCATGCAGGTCCTTTTACCGCAACAACGACATCTTTGCCAATTTCGAAACCGTTCGGAATTGCACCAACAAATGCCGGTGGGGTACACCTTTTTTGGACACCTGGGACCCCCGCCAAGCTTTTTCATACACGTATGCATGGAAACGATGAATCCCCTCCATCAACTCTTGTATTCGAGCCAATCAATCTGAATTACGGCGTTTCTGCCTGTCGAATCAATGAATATTCCGCCGGACTGCTTGGAGTGGCAGTTGTTTTGGGTTCAACATTATCCGCTGCCGAGTGCAAAGTGATTATCTGCCAAGAGAGTGATCCATCAATCATTGTTGCAAGCTTGACAGTAAGCGGGCTCGATATCGATTCCAATCTCGTTGATATCACCCAAAATCCCCGGACAAAAATAATATCTATCGGATATGTTTCCGAGGGCGTTCCCATGGTGAAACAATTCACCTTTTCTGGAAATGCCTTGATGCCTGCAGATACTTGGGTTTGGGCCGATAGCTGGACCAAAAATAGCTACAATAGCATCGAAGGATTTCCGAATTTCGAAACTTCTCTCGATGGAAACTATCCTGGAGGCCTGCTGAGGGAAGGAACGCTGTATTCTGACAGAACAGTATTGGGCAATACATTCGGCAATTCAGGTATGACTTCGCTTTTTCATTTCAAGGGGAATGAAACATCTCATGCGGCTTTAATCGTTCGAAAATCGTTTACAGATTTCCTGTTCATGAAAAGACTGCTTGCATATCCAATGGAATGCGGCTGGGATGCAGCGTCGAAGATTCTGCACATCCAGGGGCCGCCGTTTCCCAATACAAAGGTGACGGTCACGGCTTTATTCCCCGAACCTCTTACGGCATCCTGCACCGTGGAAGCGGTGAACGCGGCAGGCGGGGTTCTTCCCTTCATCAGCTCCGATCTGCGTATCATCGCAAGTTCCGGAGCGCAGGTCAAACTTGCCTTCACGGGCGAGATGATGACGGCGTCCTTCACGAACTGGGTCGGGAACGCCGACGGAAAGCAGATACGCATGTTCGGGCCGGGCAGCACGCCGGTTTCCCTCGCATATCAAACGGCCGATTCCCGGTCGGTCACGTTCGAGACGGGCGAGGATCTCCAATTAAATACCACATATTATATACAAATCGCCAGCGACGTTCTCGGCGTGAACGGCACCCAGCTCTGGGAAGCGGCAACGTATACACTTCGGACCCAGTCGGTCAACTCGGGCGTCCTGGCCAGCGAGGTGGTCGCCATCGAAGCGTTCGGCGATCCGGCCAGGACGGTTCCGATCGCGGCCGGGAGCGAGATCAACGCCACCACGACGCTGTATCTGCGACTTCGGGCGAAGGACCCGGCGTTCAACACGATCGATCTGGCGACGGCGACCTTTCTGCTGGACGGCGCCACGATCAGCACCCTGCCCTTCACGCAGCCCGTCGCCGCGACCGAGACGTTCCTGACGCCGGCTTTCACGACGTCGGTCTCCTACGGACAGCCTCACACCCTGCTTTTCCAGACGGCTTCGACGACGGCGTCCCTGACGTTCGCCGTCTCGTTTCCGGTGACGAACCCGGTTTCTCCGGCGTCCGGCGCAACGACTGTGCCAACGACGGCTTCGATCACGATCCAGGCCAGCGAGCCGCTCGATCAGGCATCGATCGATGCGACGACCGTCCGTCTGCTCCAGACCGGGGCCCCCGTGGCGGTCAACCAGTTCGTGTTCAAGCAGG
>MWAR01000284.1 GCA_002068715.1 bacterium ADurb.Bin374 | reverse complement strand
GTATTTCTCTGCCGCATCCGCCGCATCTATTTTACCTTGCAGCAGGTTGCGCAGAAAATCGCTGCGGTCATGGGCGCCCTTGTCGGTGAATTCCACGTCAATGACATGCGGCGATTGAGCGGCGCACAGACTTAGTTCGCGAAAAAAAACTTCGCAGGAGATCAATTTGAAACGCATGGTAGTCGCTATCCCAGTGTAGAACGGTGACTGCGAGAGTTTACTGAAGCAGGATCTGAGCAACTGGAAAACCGCTGTGCCGATCACGGCACAAGCCGGAGCAAAACGCGGCTTCCAGAACCAAGGCAATGGCCGCGTTGGCGCAACAGGACAAAACGACGGGGTGGGCCCTGCCTAAAATAAAAATGTCGGACCTTGCAGAGGCCCGACAGTCCGTCCCAGCCCGTGCTCACGCCTTTCCGGCGCTGCCGAGCACGTGTTCATTTTTATGTTTGTACATGGCCACCAGCTCTTCGCGGGCCGGGCCGAGATACTTGCGCGGATCGAATTCGCCCGGATTCTCGGCGAACACCTTGCGGATGGCGCCGGTCATCGCGATGCGAAGATCGGTGTCTACGTTGATCTTGCAGACGTTGCTCTTCATGGCCGCCCGGGAGATCATGTCCTCGGGAACGCCCTTCGAATCCTGGAGCTTGCCGCCGTATTTATTGCAGATGGCGACGAGGTCTTCAGGAACCGAGCTGGCTCCGTGGAGAACCAGCGGGAAGTTCGGAACGGCCTGCTCGATCTCGGCAAGGCGCTCGAAGTCGAGCTTCGCATCGCCCTTGAACTTGTAGGCTCCGTGACTGGTTCCGATCGCGACGGCCAGAGAGTCGCACCCGGAGCGTTCGACGAACTCCTTCGCCTCGCGGGGATTCGTGTACACCGCGTCCTTCGCGGATACCGACACCGCGTCCTCGATGCCGGCCAGCTTTCCAAGCTCGGCTTCGACGCTGATTCCGCGGGCATGGGCGTAATCGACGACTTGCTTCGTGAGCTTGATGTTGTCCTCGAAGCTGTGCTTCGACCCGTCGATCATGACCGAGGTGAAGCCGCCGTCGATGCATTTTTTGCAGATCTCGAAATCATCGCCGTGGTCGAGGTGCAGGGCGATCGGGATGTCGATGCCGGAACTCTTCGCCATCTCGATGGAAGCCTGGATCAGGTGAATCAGGTACTCGTGCCGCGCATACTTGCGGGCCCCGGCCGACACCTGGATGATCAGCGGCGACTTCTCGGCGATAGCCGCCTCGAAGATCCCCTGGACGATCTCCATGTTGTTCACGTTGAAAGCGCCGACAGCGTATCCGCCCTTGAGTGCCCGTGCGAACAGTTCCTTCGTGGTGACCAGCGGCATCGTGTAAAGCCTCCTCGTCATTGTGGGGCGCATGGCCCCGAATTGGGATCCGGTCAACGGAAAACAGGCCCCGGCACGGCATGGACACATACCCGCCGGTTATTGATGCAATCTAGCAAAGGGCCAGGGAAATGTCAAAGGTTCTCCCTCTTCCCGGGAATGTTGGGAAAATCTACGGACATGGAGTATCATGTACAGGAGAGCTGAAACAGAGGAACGAGTCGATGGGAATGTTCCGTCCCCGCTGCGAATATCATAGATTATATACTGCATTCTACGTCATTATCGTTATTGTTTCCATTCACGCCACTCTGTTTGCCGCTCCGCAGGCCATCAGGCAGTGGCTCGAAAAGGCCGAATTCTACTTCCGCAGCGGGAACCTGAAAGCGGCGGGCACCCACCTGGAACAGGCAAGAGCCGTGGCCCCGACGATCCCGACGTCATCCGCCTTTTCCGGCTGATCGAGGAAGCCAGGGCGCAGCGCATCGATGCAGCGCTCCGCTCGGCCCGGTTTTATCAGAGCGCCGGCAATCTCCCCGACGCCGAGAAACAGTATCGCGAAGTCCTGGTCGTCGATCCGACGAACGCGGCTGCCCGGAAGGCCATCGAAGAGCTCCAGAAGGTGAAAGACACGGTCGAGAAATACCAGGAAACCGGTGTGAGCGTCGCCCCTTCGACCGGACGGGCGTATGACGTCGTGACCTATTCGCTAGTTTCGCTCCTGTTGCGCGCCCAAGCGGCCTTCGGCCGGGGAGATCTCGACACCGCCGACACGCTCCTGACGGATCTGCTCAAACGCGAACCCACACACGGCCGAGCCCTCGAACTCAAAGCGAGAATCGCCAAATTCCGGCAGATCAACGACCTCCTGGCCTCTCTCGACGGCAAGTTCGGAATGGGCGATTATTTCTCAGCCGTGACGGCCCTCGACAAGCTGCTGCAGGAGTTTCCCGGCCGCTCCGACCTTCTCCTGAAACGCGGGAAGGCTCTCCTGATGGCCAACCGGCCGTTCGAGGCAATTCGCGATCTCGAGCAACTCCTGGCAACATCCACCCGCTCCCCCGACCTTCTCACGTCCCTGTCGGACGCCTACGCGGCGGCCGAGATGCCTCTGAAGGCGGCGGCCGTGGCAGACGTTTCATCCGACGGCACTCCGGTGAAACCTCTGCATAGCCGCCTCATCCTTGTCTGGAAAGCCTACCCCTTTTCGGGCAGCCTCCTGGTCCTCGGTCTCATCCTCCTTCCCACAGCCATTTTCTGGACGTGGCTCCAGTTCGACCGGCTGTCGGAACGCCACCCACCCGGCCGCTTCTTCACGCTCGCCCGCCTTTCCCTGCTGGCGACTCTCTCAGGCATACCGGACACCCAAACTGAAGCCTGGAAATCGCTTGCGATGCACGTCAGGCATCCATGGCTCTCCTACATTGTCGGCCTGCTGCTGCTTCGCCAAGGAGACGCCTCAGCCGCGCAGGAACCGCTCCAAAAAGCCCTGGAGTCGCCAGCGCTCGCTCCCCGCGCATATTTTTTCCTGGGAGTTCTCCGGTCCCGCCTCGGCCAGCCCATCGCCGTCCACGATCTCGAGCAGAGCCTGCTCGCGGCCTTCCGCGGACTCGAAACCGCCTTCATCCCGACGTTCCTTTCCCGTCTCGAACTGGAAATCGCCGAGCAGGCCGGTTCGACTGCCGGAGCCTTCGAAAACACCATCGAGGATTTGTCCCGACAGGCCGCTCTGGAACTCTTCTGCCAATCGAAAGACACGACACCGTCGCACGGAGGTTCGAAATGACACGGTCAAACCGGCTCAGCGTCCCTCTTTTCCTGGTATTCCTCTTCGTCGTCCTGGCGGGGCATTCCGCATGGGCCCAGATCGAAGATCAGCTCGTAGCACCCGGCTTCATCTCGATAACCTCCGATATCGGCGACTCACCCATCAATACATACGAGGACGTCGGTCCGATCAAAAACATCCACATCGTCACTCCGGCACCGACTTCGCTGTTCGTCGCCTGGTCGGAGTTGATGAACATCCTTGCGCACCATTTCGACCATGGCAAGCTCGGAACCCTCCAGACGATGCTGAATGTGCCCAAGGTCATCCTGGGAGGCCCAAGCGGCGCGGACGATGTCGAACGGTTCTACCGGAAATACGCATTTCTCGCCCGAGGCCCCTGCCCCGGCGGCTGTGACAATGAAGGTCACGATCACTCGGGCTCGAAATGGCATTACAACACCGTCGTCACCTGGAGTGGCGGTTCCGCTCTCGACGAACCTCCCCACGACAAGCCCGATTCGATCGAGTATCTTGCCGGGCTCGAGGGCGGCTGGCGGTATGTCGATCCCGTCACCTCATGGCCCGCCCCTCACTTCACCTGTGACTGCGGCAAACGCCCCTGCCC
>MWAR01000283.1 GCA_002068715.1 bacterium ADurb.Bin374 | reverse complement strand
GTCCATGCCGCCGACCTGGAAGCCCCTGAGCTTGTCGGCCTCCTCGTTCGCGGCACTGAGGAACAGCACCGGGATGTCTTTGAGAAGCGGGTTCTGCCGCATGGCGGCACAGACCTCGTATCCGTTCATCTCGGGCATGCTGACATCGAGCAGAACGAGGTCCGGCGGATTGGTTTCCATGGCGGCCAGTGCGAGACGGCCGCGCGGGAACGACGCGACCTCGAACTGGCGTTCGAGCAGGATACCTTCCAGGAGCGACAGGTTGACGGGTACGTCGTCGATGATCAGAACGCGGGTGGGCCGATCTTGTGTCATGTGCCGTCTCCATCCTCGCCGGGAAGTTTCAGGATATCGAGAAGCCTATCATATTCGTAGGCGTTGACCAACTCCCGAAGACGCTCGCCAATGCCGGCATCGCGTTCTGAAAGGGTATTCAGCAGTTCGAGACAGCCTTTTCGCTCGCCGCGCCGGATCGCGCTTCGAAGCTCTCGGATGAACTCGACCGGGAGACGGGACAACTCAACGAACGCGCCGGCAGAGCCGCTTGTGGCATGCCCGCCGGCAGGAAGGTCCTCGTAAGCGTAGGCAATACCGAGGCAGGTGCCGAGTTCCTGCAGAAGATCGTCTTCACGAAAAGGCTTGCAGATGAAGCTGGTCGCACCCGCGAGAAGTGCCTCACGGCGGTTTTCGTCGATTCCCTGCGCAGTGATGATCAGGACGGGAATCTGGCGCCCCCGTTCCGTCGCCCGAATCCGCCGCAGAGCCTCGATGCCGTTCATTTCAGGCATTTTGAGATCCATGAGCACCGCGTCGGGAAGGAGTTTTTCGAATTTATCGACGGCATCGCGCCCGTCGACGGCTTCTCCGACGCCGAAACCAACCAGGTTCAGCAGGGTCGTCAGGACCGACCGATTCGATTCGAGATCGTCCGCCACCAGGACGGTCATCCGTCGCGTTCCGGGAGCGAGCCCTCGAACGCGCCGCGCGGGCGCGACGTCAGGTGCGAGCACCCCTTCCTTCGGCAGTTCGACCGGCAGCGTCAGGCGGAACGTGGTTCCGACGCCAGGCCGGCTTTCCACGGTGATATCGCCTTCGAGGAACCGCGCGAACTGGCGGCTCAGCGCCATTCCCAGGCCGGTGCCGGTCCCGATGCGTCGGCCGCTCGAGGTCTGCTCGAACTTTTCGAAAACGAGCGCCAGTTCTTCTGGCTCGATGCCGCTTCCGGAGTCTTCGATCTCGATATGCAGGTCGCCGTCCCGGTACGAGGAGGTCGTCGTTATATGCCCTTTCTCCGTGAACTTGACCGCGTTGCCGACGATGTTTACAAGAATCTGTCGCAGTTTTCCCTCGTCGGTAACGAGAAGCCGGGGAAGGGCGGCGTCAGTCACGAACTCCATCCTGACGCCGTGCATCTCCGCGCGCGCGGCGAACATGGTCTTCACCGATTCCAAGAGGAGCCTCAGGTCGAAGGGAGCAGGCCGATATTCGAGATGGCCGGCTTCGATCCTGCTGATCTCGAGGATGTTGTCGATGAGGGAAAGCAGGTGCGCACCGCTGTTCATGATGGTGGTCAGATACGCGACCTGCGTCTCGTTCATCCCGGCATATCTCGAAAGGAGCTGGGAGTAGCCGATGATCGCGTTCAGCGGCGTGCGGATCTCGTGACTCATATTCGCCAGGAACAAGCTCTTCGACTGGTTCGCCGCATCGGCCGCCTGGCGCGCGCGAACCGCCTCGTCCTTCAGGGCTTCGGCAAGATTTTTCTGTTCCGAGATCTCCGTGAGGTCGATCGACACCCCGAGCAGGGACCGCTTCGCGCCGTCCTCGGACTGGAAGGGGATCTTGTTCGTCTGCAGGAACCGGCGAGGCCCGCCGCGCACAAACGTCCGGTAATCCGAGATGCTCATCGGCCTGTTCGAACGGATCACCTCGTCGTCCTCGATCTGCACACGTTCGACCTCGTCTTCGAATCCGCCCAGTTCCGCGTAGGTCAGTCCGATCATCTCTTCGACCGAGCGACCGCAGGCGTCGGCGAACGCCCGATTCACCAGAAAATACCGCCCGTCTTCATCCTTGGCGTAGATGAAATGCGGAACCAGGTCGATGATCCGGCGAAGCAGGGCCTCGCTCAGCCGCACCTGGCGCGTTCTGTCGAGGATGTTCTGTTCGAGCGTGCGCTGGTGAAGCAGGATCTTTTCCCGTGACGCTTTCAGTTCGTCCGCCATCGTGTTGAACTGTCTGCCCAGCTCCCCGAATTCGTCGGAGGTATCGATCTCGACAGGCCGGCCGTATTCTCCCGCCCGGATCGACGCCGTGGCTTCGAGAAGCCGGGTCAGAGGGCGGCTGAGGTTTTCCGAAAAGAAGATCGTGGCAAATACTGCCGTTCCGGCGGAAAGGCCGAAAAATGCGACGAGAATGACCAGCGCCCACCACTGGAACGACAGCAGGCGCTGCTCCACAATCTCTTCGGCGGCAAGGCAGGCGTCTCTCGAGGCGAAAAAGCTCTGATGAAGCTCCAGCTCCTTCGTTTTGAGGTGCTCGAGGTTGAGACGATACCGCTGGAACGTGTCCAGATACCGGTTGGCCGTTGCGGCAAGGCGGTATCCCTCGAGCTTTGCAGCCGGCTGACGGGCTGTTTCCCTGACCGACTCGCCGAACGCGATGATCGACTGTAGATTCTCGCTCATCGTGCGTTCCGCAAATTCATGCTCATGCCAGGCAGAGAGAGCCACGAGACGTATGATCGAGTGGAGCTCGTCCGAAAGGCCGGTCTCCTCTTCCCGCATGGCGTCTGCGATCGCCAGGAGGTCTCCCGACAGGCGTCGGGCCTCGCTGTCGAACGCCTCCAGTTGGTCGACGAGGATCACGTATGCGTCGAAGGTTCGTTCATGCCTCTCCAGAAGGAGCCGAAGATCTTTCAGGCTGACGGATGGCTGAAGCTCGGCGACGAAATCCAGCCGTTCCTCGAAGATACTGCGGCTTTGCCGAATCAGATCGTAGGCTCGCGCGGAGTTCGTCCGGTTCTTCGAGAAGCCGTAGACGAGCTCCTCCGCGTGCATACCCTCGAAATTCCTTCCGAGCACCGTCAGAACCCGGGTCATGGTGCCGGCGCGGATGGTGAACAGCAGGGTGATGAGGAACACCAGGAACTGGACGACGATCATCAGAAGGAAGAAGGAAAATACCGCGACCAGCCTGGACCGGAACGTGCCGCCCCGAACGGCAGTTCGAAAGCGGGAAAACAGGGACTGGCCCGGTTCGGCGGGTGTCACTCAGCGCTTCTCCCCGGCGGCATCGGAAGCCATACCCTGTTCGAGCCTCCGGAATATTTCCTCGTGAAGTTCGGGAAACTCGAGGAACTCGTTGAACGCCTCCAGGCCGAGATCGGCCACTGCCGGCGGAACGGCCAGATCGTAGTTGAACGCCCAGGATCGGCATTTCTCGAGATCCTTCCGGATCCGTTCCTGGAGATCGCAGTAGGTCGAACTCGCGACCGTGAGATTCGGAGCGAAAGCGCCCGACCCGCGGCTCATGATCGCCTGGTTCCCTGCCCCGGCGAGGAGACGGATGGTTTCCTTCGCACCTCTGGGGTTCAGGGCGTTCTTCGGGATGACCAACCCGTCTATGGGGCCCAGGGCCACGGGTGGAACGTCATTATTTATCGTAGGAAACATAAAATAATCGAAGTCCACGCCGCACTCCCATTGATGGGCTTCTCCGCAGTAGGAGCCGATGACCCAGGTTCCCATCAGGGTCATTGCCGCCTTGCCCTGGTAGACCATCTCGTTCGCGCCCGTGTCCCACATGATCTTCGTGGCATCGGCGTTGAAGTATCCCGATGTGACGATCTGTTTCCAAAGTTCGCAAACGCGCTTCACTTCGGGATCGGTGTAATGCGCCTCGCCCCGCGTCAGCCGCTGGCGGTATTCAAACGGGGCCGTACGCAGGAGCAGGTAGTCGAACCAGAACTGGGCCGGCCACGGAGCTTTTGAACCCAGCGCGATCGGGACGATGCCGGCCTTCTTGATCGCCTCGCAGGTGGCGAGAAACTCGTCCCAGGTCGCCGGCGGCTTCAGGGACAGTTTTTCGAAGACCGAACGGTTGTAGAAGAAGCAGACCAGGTGCTGGGTGATCGGCAGCAGGTATTTTTTTCCCTCGTAGGTGCAGGCCGACTCGACGATCATCGGAGAGAACAGCTGATCGAAGCTTCCGGCTGTCCAGACGTCGTCGATCGGCTGCAACTTGTCGAGTACCGACACGACGCGGGCCCCCG
>MWAR01000282.1 GCA_002068715.1 bacterium ADurb.Bin374 | reverse complement strand
GCGGCGCTCCTCGAAGCCGCCCGCCAGGCGAGAGCTCCCAGGCCGGCGGTTGAACCCGCCCCCAGGCACGAAGAGGGTGACGAGTTCGATTTCGAGGACGGCGACGTGGCGCCCGGCCATGCCGTCAGGCAGGGGCCCCTCGGAACGGAACACCCCATGCACGGCCGGGTTCACGAGATCGTCCGGCATGTCGCTGAGTTCGTCGGCGTCACTGACGTCGAGCTGACCGACCGCGTCGCCGACGGCGTCTGGACAATCGACGCAGGCGGGGCGAACGTCTCCCAGCTGATCGGCAAGCACGGCCGCACACTCGATGCAATCCAGTATGTCGTCAATATCATCGCGAACAAGGGTCGCGAAGGCCGGGCCAAGATCGTCATCGACGTCGAGGGATACCGCGAGAAACGGCACAAGGGCCTCGTCCAGATGGCGAACCGCATGTACCACAAGGTCATCGATTCCGGCCGCCCGGTCGAACTCGAGCCGATGTCGACCCTCGACCGCCGCACCATCCACCTCGCCCTCAAAGACCGGAACGGCATTGAAACCTTCTCCAAGGGAACCGAACCCATGCGGCGCGTCGTGATCTCTCCGACGAAGGGGGCCGGCTCGTCCGAGCCGCTTCCCCCCAGAAAACCCCGGTCCGGCGGCCGCGGAAATTACGGTTCGGACCGGCCCCAGCGCCAGCCCAGCGAGCCTGCGGGCGGCCAGAAGGGCAAGTCCGTGCCGATGTTCATGGAGGACTTTTCCGACGAAGAGTGACACGATCGCAGCCGTGGCCACGCCGGCCGGTCGATCCGCGATCGGCGTGATCCGGATGTCGGGACCCGGCACCGGCACGATCCTGCAGAAGATATTCCGGCCGCGGGGGCACAGAATGTTCCCCGCGGCTTTTTCCGCGTATGCGGGAGAAATCGTCGATCCCGCCGATGGCCTCGTCGTGGACAGGGTCGTCGTGAACACATACCTGGCGCCTTCGTCGTATACCGGGGAAGATCTCGCCGAGATCGGCGCCCACGGCAATCCGGCCGTTCTGGCCCGGCTGCTGGGGGTCATCCTGGCCGCAGGCGCGCGCGGAGCGGAGCCGGGTGAGTTCACGCGCCGGGCTTTTCTCCACGGGAAAATGAGCCTGATGGATGTCGAGGCGACGGCCCAGCTGCTCGACGCGACAACTCCCGGCCAGATACGGGTGGCGGTGAACCAGCTCGAGGGAACGCCGGCGAAGCGCGTCCGGGCCGTGCGTCAGCGCCTGCTCGACCTCCTGGTGCAGCTCGAGGCCGGCCTGAACTTTCCGGAAGATTCAATCGAGGACCTCGATCCGCATTTGATCGAAGTCGAACTGGCCGCCGCCGAATTCGATCTGCAACGTTTCGCGGACTCGGCCCGGCACGGCGACCAGGTGGCGGCCGGGCTCAGGATCGTGATCGCCGGCCCGCCGAACGCCGGTAAATCGAGCCTGATGAACGCGCTGTTGGGGCGGGAACGGGCGATCGTGACCGCAATTCCGGGAACGACGCGCGACACGCTCGAAGAGACGCTCTCCCTGCATGGCATTCCGATCAGGCTCGTCGATACCGCTGGCCTGCGCGAACCCGACGATCCGATCGAGGAACTCGGCATTGGCCGCACACAACGGGCCATGGAACATGCATTCGCGATCGTGGCCGTTTTCGATGGTGCGGCGACGGCGGGCGAGGGGGAGGAGGATGTCGTGAACCTCCTCAAAAACGCCGGCCGACCCGTTATCGTCGCGCTGAACAAATGCGATCTTCCGGCGGAAGCGCCGCGCGACTTCCCCGGAGAATGGCCGATCGTCCGGCTTTCTGCTGCGACCGGGGCCGGTATTCCTGAATTGACGAGGGCGGTCGACACGCTGGTTCGAGAGGCTGGGCTTGATATACTTGATGATATGCTTCTTCTGGGCGCTCAGCAGCGCCAGGCGCTCGAGGCTGCCCTGGGCGCCGTGACGCGGGCGAAGGACGGCATCGGAAAGATGTATGACGATATGCTTGCGCTCGAGATCGAGGAGGCGGTGCGGCAGATGGGCAGGGTGACAGGCGAAACAGCCGATCTCCAGATGCTCGATCGGATCTTCGAGCGATTCTGCATCGGCAAATGAACGAAGCGACCCATTATCCCGTCATCGTCGTCGGCGCCGGCCACGCCGGTTGTGAGGCGGCGCTCGCCGCCGCCCGGCTCGGCGTTCCGACGCTGCTGCTGACGATGAACCTTTCCACCGTGGCCCTCATGCCCTGCAATCCCAGCATCGGCGGCCCGGGAAAAGGTCATCTGGTGCGTGAGATCGGCGTCCTGGGCGGGGAAATGGCCGCGGCGATCGACGAAACCTGCATCCAGCTCAAGTGGCTGAACACGTCGAAAGGGCCGGCGGTGCGGGCCCGGCGCGCCCAGGCCGACAAGGAATTGTACCGCGACCGGATGCTTCGGGCGCTGTTCTCCACGAGAGGTCTGACGCTCCGGCAGGGTCACGTCACTTCCGTTCATGTCGAGGGCGGCCGGGTGCGAGGCGTGGAGCTCGAAACGGGCATCCGCTTCACCTGCGACAGCCTCGTGCTCGCGACGGGAACGTATCTGGCGAGCCGCATCATCGTGGGCCGCGACAGCTGGCCGGGCGGTCCGCATCAGCAGAGAGCCGCGATCGGCCTTTCCGAATCGCTCGCGGCCGCGGGGGTGACGTTGAGAAGGCTGCAGACGGCCACACCGCCCCGGCTCGACCGCGAATCGATCGATTGTTCGAAGATGCGGGAAATGCCCGGCGACCCGCTCGCGGGTGGCTTCCTGTGGGAACACCGGCTTCGGCGTCTCGATGGCCAGCTTTCCTGCTGGCTGACCTTCACCGACGACCGGACGATCGAGGCGGTCAGGCGGCATATCGCCGACAGCCCGCTCGTCGTCGGCAACATCACGAACGTCGGGCCGAAGCACTGCCCGTCGATCGATCGCAAAGTGCTCAAGTTCCCCGAGATGACGAAGCACCAGATCTTCGTCGAGCCGGAAGGTCGCGAATCGGGAGAGGTCTACCTACAGGGGCTCACGACCAGCATGCCGCCGGAAGCCCAGCGGGATGTCGTCGCGAGCGTTCCCGGCCTCGAGAACGCCCGGATCGTGCGGTACGGGTATGCCATCGAATACGACGCGCTCGCGCCGGGATGTCTCAGAAAGACCATGGCATCGCGGGTTCTCGACGGGCTTTTCTCGGCGGGTCAGATCAACGGCACCTCGGGATACGAGGAAGCGGCGGCCCAGGGCCTCGTTGCCGGGGCCAACGCAGCCCTGGCCGTGCTCGGAAAGCC
>MWAR01000281.1 GCA_002068715.1 bacterium ADurb.Bin374 | reverse complement strand
GCGCTGGTCGGGCGGGAGGTACATCTTGTCTCCCGGCTTGACGTCGAATGCTTCGTAGAACGCTGGCTGGTTCTTCAGGGTTCCGTTGGTGCGGAACTTGTCGGGCGAGTGCGGATCGCTCTTCAGCCTGTTGATCACCTGTTCGTCGCGCGTCTTGTCACGCCAGACCTGGGCCCAGCCCATGTAGAACCGCTGATCGCCCGTCAGGCCTTCGATGACTGGGGCTTCTTTTCCCTGGAGGGAAATCTTGTAGGCCTTGTAAGCGATCGCCAGGCCGGAGTTGTCGGCGATATTCTCGCCGAGGGTCAGCTCGCCGTTCACGTTGTATCCCGGAAGGGGGCTGAAGGCGCTATATTGGGCGACAAGCCGCTTGGTGCGCACCTCGAAGTTCCGATGGTCTTCCTTCGTCCACCAGTCGCGCAGGTTGCCCTCGCCGTCGCAGGTGGAGCCCTGGTCGTCGAAGCCGTGCCCGATCTCGTGGCCGATCACCGCGCCGATCGCCCCGTAGTTCACGGCGTCGTCGGCTTCGAAGTCGAAGAACGGCGGCTGGAGGATCGCCGCGGGGAACACGATCTCGTTCATTTCGGGGTTGTAATACGCGTTCACCGTCTGGGGCGTCATTCCCCACTCCTCACGGTCGATCGGCTTTCCGAGTTTGTTCAGTTCGCGCATATACTCGAACTCGTTCGCCCTGAGGATGTTCCCGATCAGATCATGTCTGTCGATCGTGAGCGTGGAATAATCGCGCCACTTGTTCGGATACCCAATCTTGTAGGTGAACTTCGCAAGCTTCTCCTGGGCCGCTCGTTTGGTCTCCGGGCTCATCCAGGGCAAAGTGTCGATGCTTTGGCGATACGCCTCGAGCAGGTTCTTGACGAGGTTTTCCATGCGGGCCTTGCGCTCGGGCGGGAAATAGAGACCAACATATATTTTTCCGAGACTCTCGCCGATGGCTCCTTCGACGAGGGAAACGCCGCGCTTCCACCGGGGCCGGTTCTGCGGTTGCCCGGTCAGGACGGTCCCCTTGAAGGCGAAGTTCTCGTCGACGACCGATTTCGAGAGATACGGAGCGAAGGCGCTGAGCAGGTGCCACCGGAAATACGCTTTCCAGACCGGAAGGGGCTTGGCCTGCAGGATCTTGTTGAACGCCGTCAGGTAGCTCGGCTGGCTGACGATGACGTAGTCCGTCCGGGGGGCGATGCCCGTCTCGAAGAGATACGCGCCCCAATCGTAGCCGGGCGCCAGGGCATCGATGGCCTTCAGTTCGACGCGGTTGTAGGTCTTGACCGGATCGCGGTTTTCGACCTTGGTCCACTGGGCCTTGGCGAGCTCGGTCTCGAGAACGACGATCTGGCGCGCATTCGCCGCCGCATCCGCATCTCCGGCCAGGGACAGCATCTTTTCGATGTGCGCCTTGTATTTCGCGCGCACTTTGCTCAGCTTCTCGTCTTTCATCTTGAGATAGTAATCCCGGTCGGGAAGACCGAGGCCGTCCTGCATGAGGTCGGCGACGTATTTCGTCGAGTCCTTGGCATCCTGGTGAATCGCAAACGTATAGGGGGCACCTGCGCCGATCCGGTTCAGATGGGCGATCAACGCCGGAATTTCAGCCTTGGACCGGAGGGCGTCGATTCTGGCGAGTTCCCGCTCGAGCGGCTTCAGCCCGAGTTTTTCGAGCTTCGCCTCATCCATGAAGCTTTCATACAGATCACCGATCTTCTGCAAGTCGGAACCCGGCTTCTTACCTGAATCTTTTGCCGCATCCTCGACGATCTTCCGCAGTTTCGGCTGGGTATCCTCGTACAACTTTTCGAACGAGCCCCAGCTCGACTTGTCGGCCGGGATCTCCGTCGTATCGATCCAGACACCGTTGACATGCCGCGCGAAATCGTCCTGTGGACGGGCAGCCTTGTCGACATACAGCAGTTCGATTCCCGACGCACGGCCGGATGGCTGCTGGGAAACGTTCGACACTTCGATGACAGACGCGGCGCTCGCCAGGGTCGGTGCTGCCAGAAGGCAGACCACGAGCAGTTTTGAGAAAGAGATGGTCATGGGATTATCCTTTTCCGTTTACACGAGGGCCCGGTTCGATTTTCCGGACCGGAAGGCCCTCGCCGCTCCGCGCCGGAGCGGCAGTATCATTTCATTCAGTATTTTTAAAAAGTGACTGCGACGACGTCAGACAGGTGGAGCCCTGGCGCGATGTGCACCGTTCGACACGTTCGCCGGGGTGAAGACAACCTGCACCCTGGCCGTGCCGGCATACTCCGGCTTCAGAATGTTCGAAAGCGTTACGCCGTGAGACGTCGCCTCGAGGAATGAAAGCAGGCGGTTGAACGGGCATGGCTCCGGGGCATCGAATGCAACGGTTCGATGCAAAAGCCCGTCATGAGACCTCGCCACAAGTCGGGCGAAATACTGGGCATCGTTTTCCGGAAGGACGTCGTGAAAAAAATGAACCCGGCTCGTCTCGACAAGCGTCACAAAAAACGTGCACAAGACGAGGAACGTGAGTGTGACCAGAGCCCTTGAGTGAAACGTACGCTTCATCGAAAAGAATGATATCGCCACGTTCGGCTTTTTCCAATACCCCGAGGGACAAAGAACCCGTCGAGAATCTTCACCGTTCCACTTTCGAGTCGAACCTTCCGTCTGCCAGAACGACGCCCTCCCGCCGGAGACGGTCGGCATACCAGCCGATCCGGTCGGCGTCACGAGTGTCAAGCGAAGGAATATATGGTTTGATATCTAACAATGGGGTGCCGTCGAGCATATCGACGCCGGCGATCTCGAGGATGTTTCCGCGGACGGCGAGCAAACGAACGACCGAGAGACCGACGGGGTTGGGCCGCTTCGGGGCGCGGGTGGCGAAGATGCCGTGTTCGACGGTGTCGAGATATGGCTTCACCCGCAGGGCGCCTGTTCCGACTCCATGGAACGCGTAGATCAGGTGCAGGTGGCTGAATCCCTCGATGTCGAGGAGACCGTCGGCGTAGTCGGGAAACACCTCGACCGTTCCCGTTTCCTCGCTCGCCATGCAGGCCTGGATCGGCGTTCCCTCCTGGCTCGTGAAACGAGTGCGGATGACACCGATCTGTTTGAATGCGTATGATTCGTGGTTCATCGTCTTCTCCTCTGGAATCATGGGTGTTACGCCACGAGGGCAGGTCTCAAACCAGCCCCTACAGCCCATTTCAGCCTTTTGAGGTCGGGGCACATCTCGATGTTCCAGGGAACAACCCCTGGATGTCCCCGTCGCCATCGTCCTTTGATTGTGGTATGCTGAACGAGCTCGCTGTTTTTGAGCATATGATAGCATTCGGAGTTCTCAAGTGGCCAGACCGCCTTCATGCAGGAAAGTATCTGGGAAACCTGTCGCCGGTGTCTTCAAACCGGCAGGGATTCCCGCGAGCGAACTGGACTTCCTGGTGCTGACGCTCGATGAGCTCGAAGCCATGAAGCTGGCCGACCTCGAAGGAAAATACCAAGAGGAAGCGGCGCAACTGATGCACGTTTCGCGTCCCACGTTCGGCCGCATCATCGAATCGGCGCATCGAAAGGTTGCCGAAGCGCTGGTCCAAGGGAAAGCCCTCCGCATCGAGGGAGGTCCAGTCGCCATCACGACAGACACACCATCACACCAGGGGGAATCCATGAATATCTGCATTCCGATCGTCGAAGACAAAGGCCTTCTAAGCCAGGTGAACGGCCATTTCGGCTCGACGCCGCTGTTTCTGATCGTCGACACCGACACGCTGTCGACCCGCGCCATCGTGAACACCAACGCGCAGCATTCCCATGGCATGTGCCAGCCCCTCGCCGTGTTGAGCAATGAAAAGCTCGACGCCATCGTCGTCGGCGGGATCGGCATGGGCGCTCTCAACAAGCTTCGTGCCGCCGGAATCAAGGTGTACATGGGCCGCCAGACGACGGTCGAGCAAGTCATCACCGAGTTCAAGGCTGGCAAGCTCAATGAAGTCACCCCCCAGACCGCCTGTGCGCATCACGGTCAGGGACATGACCACGGTCACGATCACCACCACGACCACGCGCCAAAGAAGTGACATTTCGAGGGAAAGGCGACACCGCCGAGATTTTGCACAATTCCTCTTGACTTTTCGTACCCTTCGTCGTAAAATAGCTCTACAACACGGGGCTGTGGCGCAGTTTGGGAGCGCGCCTGAATGGCATTCAGGAGGCCGTCGGTTCGAACCCGATCAGCTCCACCGGTAGAAATCCTCACCAGACGAGTTTCTCGATTGGTGAGGATTTTTCTTTTCCGA
>MWAR01000280.1 GCA_002068715.1 bacterium ADurb.Bin374 | reverse complement strand
CGCGGCAGACGATGTTGTCGAATTTGCGCAGGACCGGCTCGGGAGGCATGGTGCGGCCGTGGGTCCGGAAGTGCCACTGGAGGTAGCCGATCCAGAGCACCATCTCGGCGATGGCGGCGGCGCGCGGATTCACCTCGATACCGAGGAATTGGTGCGGGTCGACGATCGCGCCCTCCAGTTCGAGCAGCCCCTGTCGCTCACCGAAGCCGGCGAGGGCGTCGAATACTTCCCCTTCGAGCCGCTTGAGGTGTTCGAGCGTGACGTAGAGAAAGTTTCCCGAGCCGCAGGCCGGATCGAGCACCTTTATCGAGCAGAGGCGGCGATGAAATGCCCGGACCTCGGCGACAGCGCCCTTCAGATCGCCTTTCGTCGCGAGGCTGACGGCGGCGGCGTGCACGTTGCGCCACTCGTCCCGGATCGGCTCGATGACGGTCGGCAGGACCAGCCGCTCGACGTAGGCGCGGGGGGTGTAATGGGCACCGAGGGCGTGGCGCTCGCGCGGGTCGAGCGCGCGTTCCAGCAGCGTTCCGAAAATGGCCGGCTCGACATCTTTCCAGTCGGCTTTCGCCGCTTCGATGAGCAGTTCGAGCTCGGGTTCGGTGACGGGCAGTGCTTCGGGCTTGGCGAACAGGCCGCCGTTGAATCGCAGGAGTTTCTTCCGGATGATCGGTGAGAAGCCGCCCTCATTCATGCTTTTCCAGAGGCTTGCCACCATGTCGGGAAAAATCCCCGCCTGCCCGCGCATGCTTTCGAGCAGGGCGGTGAATGTCCCACGTTCGATCAGATCGACGTCTTCGGCAAACATCGTGAACAGACATCGCAGCAGAAACGTTGCCGTCGTCTCGGGACCGTGCCCGTTGCGTTCGAGCGAAGCTGCCAGTTTCGCGAGCCGCGCGGCGAGCTCCCGCGTAACACGGGCCGAACGGCGGCTCGGATCGAGACTGAGCGGGTCGATCCAGACCGCGCGAAGCCGGGCGCGAATGTCGTCCTTCGTCAGGTCCCGAAGCGGGATGCGGAAAGAAGAGGCGTCGGGGAAGGGCAGGTAGGTTTTCCCAATGCGGGTGAAGTCGGCGAACAGCTCGAAGGAGTATCCGACATCGACGACGATCAGAAAAGGCGGCCAGCCTTCCGACGCGGGCAGGGCGCGGGCATACAGTTCGGCCTGTCCGCGGGCCACCGTCATCGCCCCATCCCATGCCGCGCTCTGCCGCACGGCGGTTCCCTTCTTCAGACGCGGCTTCGGAAACCCGAGATAGGTCGCTGCTTCCGACACGGTTCCCGACACCGCCGGGTCGCTTCCCTGTTTGGCTTCGAGCACGAAACAGCCGCGCTTGTACAGGTCGATGCGCCCGACACTCTCATCCCCGCCGTCATTGAAAACAACGGATTTTTCAAACACATAGGCGTTGTTTCGATCGTCCGGTTGCGTCGGCTCGGGCCGGAGAACGTCGAGCAGGTCACACAGCTCGGTCAGAAACAGGGCATAGTTCGCCCGTTCCGCCGCCCCCGACGTTTCCCACCTCGAAATGAACGTATCGATATTCATTGACTGATCCCCAGGCAGATGCAACATACAACCCCGCCCGCCCGCGAATGTCAAGCTTGCCCGTAGATTCTGTTTTGCCCCATATCTCAAAAGCGACATTTCAAGAAAATGGAACATTAGATAACAAGCACCCAGAACGGGGAAATACTTTCTCCTCCATCGACGAATAGTTCCGCTCGAAATCGACGCAAACAGAAAATCAGTATTCAGGTTGTTCAGGGAAAGGCGTGCCCGCGTTTTTGCGCAGCCAGGAACGAATTGTCTTTACAACGCACCAGATATTGTATAAAACAATATTAAAGACACTGTCGAAAGAGTTCCAGAAAATGCCAATACCCCAGCATTCCCCGAATACTCAAAATTCTACAATCTACCAAATATACTTAATAACCCATTCCATCAAATTATCGTTCGATTTCAAAAGTTTTTCCAGTTAAAAGGGACCATTCATGACTTTTCCTGTTACCCAGAAGGCTGGAACAATTGTCCGACATATTGAGCTTCCCAGCTCACGGCATTTGATTTTGGTAAATAATGATCTCCTCTCCGAGCCAGTTGACTGTATTGTAAACCCTGCCAATGGTGGCCTTTCCCATGGAGGAGGTCTTGCTGCCCAAATTGCGATTGCAGCTGGCGAGGCTTTGGAAAATGAAGGATCCGAGATTGTTAAAAATAAGGGGCGGATTCCAACTGGGCAAGCTGTTGCAACTAATGCCGGAAACTTGAAATTCAAAGGAGTAATTCACGCTATTGGCCCATGTGTTGGGCAGGGGAATGAACTTGAATTGCTAGTTTCTGCCATCTATAATTCCTTAGTTATTGCAAATGAGAATGATTGGAGTTCAATTTCAATTCCAGGAATTAGTTCTGGGATTTTTTCTGTTCCATTGGAGATTTGTTCAAAGGGCTACATTCTCGGAATAATAAAATTACTTAGAGAATTCCCTGAAACAAATTTGAAAATAATTAGAATTTGTTTGCTTCAAGGCAAATTGCTGGACCTTGTAAGCCAAGAAATTGATAAAAGAAAAGAAATATTTCGAGAATTATGAGGAGAAACCGAACAGAGCGTTTGAGTGGACTGCCGAGGCTGGTCACGCCGGTTGCGTGGGCAACCGTCGTGCCCAAAACGCCTCGGTTCTCTCGACTCGACGATGGCTCGCTCGGCAGACGCTCAACACTAGCGTTCGACCCCACCCCCCAAAAAAAGGGCTAAAAGATTCACATGAGATTGAAAATGAATGATTCTAACCAATCACGAGACGCTTCAGCTACGATCCAAGGTTACTTGTTTCAGTTCGACGCAACTATTCTCTCTCTTTGCAGCATAGCGGAAGACGCAATCATCGACATTGAAGGTATTGAAGACTTTGATGTTGTATCTTCGGATATAAAGGAATTGTTTCAATGCAAGTATTACGAAGCAACCCGCCTAACCTCGGCAACCATCCGCGATGGAATACTGCCCATGCTAAAAGGTTTTCTCAAATTGCCACAAACGGAACGTCCTCGCCGGAGATTTCATCTCTATGGATATTTTAGGGATTCAGCTCGGGGAGACACTTGCCTCGACCCCGAAAGGCTAAAGACCGCTCTAACTCATCGCGAGGCAGTAAAAAATGGCCAAACAATGCGTTTTGTAGCACATGACCTTCAAAAAGAACTCCAAGCGACTGACGATGACATCAAATCGTTTGCCAACCAACTAACTATTCACGTTACGGGAAAGGCTGAGGACCACAGGCGGGAAACCATGGCAGCTCTGCAAAGACTGTGTGGCCTAAGTGCTACAGAGATAGAGTTATACACCTACCCCACGGCGCGAACCCTCATATCTTCAATTGCATGTAACGCAAACCCGTCGGAGCGTCGTCTATCAAAAATTGAGTTTATCTCCCGCATTTCCCCATCTAAGGCGCTGTTCAACCATTGGTCACTTCGTGAGCACGGTGAAACAGCCTATTGTTCTCGCATTAGAAGCGAGTATTTCAGTCATCGAAACATTGATGCAATTCACCGCATTTTTATTTTGGACGCGCGGCTCGCTTCTGAGAATGCAGAAATTCAATCCTTATGCCATGCAATCCGGGCCAAATGGAGTAGTCACGCCATGCGTCGCAAGCCTGATAAAGAGCGCTATGTGCCGATTCTCTTCATTCGAAATCTGGCCCCAGAGCGCATGGTTGATTTGAAAGGCTCCCTTCATCAGGACGGCGTTCGATTCGTTGACGGCTATCCTTTTCTAGGTTCGACATTTACTGTTGATAACTTTCTTACCCCACAAACATTTGAAAATAATCTTTCGCTGCGACTGCTATCATCACAGGAAGAGTTGTCGAAAACGCTTTCGGCGATTAGGACCGAGCGAATTGTGTATGATTTCTATTCTTCAAGCCCAGCCGACAGTCTACCAAACTGCAAATGGATTTCTGTGCCAGTTAAAAGTATTGGTTCCATCGAGAAAATAATTTAGGAGAATATCATGGGTAATGCTTCCGCTACTGTAAATGCTGAAGTAATTGCGGTTTTTCCAAATAGGGTTCGCATTTCTGTTGACGACCTTGCATCATTTAGGCATGCCGAGGAAAGCCTGCGAGTTGGCTCGTATCTAAAGGTTTCGGACAATGAAAATGTTGCGTTAATTTGCATAATTGAAAGCTTCGGCATAGAACTTCGCGAGGATTCGGAAAAGAAGACTAGACGAATCTATGTGATTGACGCTTATCCACTCGGGACTTTGAAGTCCGGCAAGTTTCGGAGAGGGGGGGACGAACTTGCAATTCCGCCGAAGAAGGTAACGCCCGCAACGGCGAAAGAAGTCGCTGCCATTTTCGAGTCCGCATTTAAGGAGCCAGATCGCTTTAAGTTCGCCGTTCTAGCTCGCCACCGCGAAATCGATGTCCCTGTTCATGGTGATCATTTCTTCAACAAGCATATAGCGGTTGTTGGAGCAACAGGATCTGGCAAATCCCATACCATCGCACAGATAGTTCAATCAGCCGTGTGTGCTAAATCAACCAACTACAAGGGAATGAACAACTCCCATGTGATCATATTTGACATCCACTCTGAGTATAGTTCGGCATTTCCCAATGCCAATGTAATCGGCGTAAACGATCTTCAACTTCCCTTTTGGCTCCTGAACGCCGACGAAATGGAAGAAATGTTTCTGGAGTCTGGCGACAACAATAACTACAATCAAGAATCTCTTTTGCGAACGATTGTTACAATTTGCAAAGAGCGATCGAACCCAAGCGAAACCAAACTATACTTCGACAGCCCGGTAAAATTTAAGATCGAGGAAATGCTTACGTGTCTTGCGAATCTCACACGGGAAACGAAAGACGCGGACAATCCCTTGCACGTTAAAACCAAGACCGAGGACAAGACCTTTGCTTCCGACGAGGAGAAGTTAGGTTGGTTCTGCGAAGCGCATAAAGATTTCGCCCCTCCGGAAAGATCTAAGATTAACAAGGGTGCCTATGCAGATGGAAGCATTGACAAATTTGTCCGCCGCTTGACTTCGAAAATTAGGAACCCACGACTTAACTTTTTGTTCGGAGAGGCTCCGGGAAAAGCATCGTTTGAAGAAGTGCTACAGCAGTTTACAGGCTACGCTAAAGGAGAGGAATCCAATGTTACGATTCTTGATCTTAGTGGGATTCCATTTGAAGTTCTAAGCATCACAGTTTCGCTTGTAACCCGCCTGTTATTTGACTACAGCTATTACTACCGCCGGGTGAAGTCGCAATGTGACACCCCCCTACTTCTTGTCTTTGAAGAGGCTCATAAATATGCGCCGCGAAGCGACTTGGCGCGATATCGCTCATCACTGACCGCCATCGAGCGGGTAGCGAAGGAGGGGCGAAAATACGGAACAAGCCTTTTGATCGCTAGCCAGCGGCCATCAGAAGTGTCCGAAACCATATTCTCTCAATGCAGCAACTTCCTCGCAATGCGCCTAACAAACCCTGATGACCAAGCATATGTAAAGCGATTACTGCCCGACACTCTTGGCAATCTTACTTCTGGCCTTCCAGCTCTTGAGGCTGGTGAGGCTCTAATGATTGGAGACGCTTCAGTCATGCCATGTGTGGTATACGTCACACCATGCAAGCCTGAACCATCGTCCAGCGATATTCCTTATTTCGAATTGTGGAAGAAAGAGTGGAGATCAGTAAAATTTAGCGAGATTGCAAAGGATTGGCGGCAATAGCTGGACATCATTCTCTTTTAAACAGTATTACCGACTCGTGAAGGCTGTACTAATGATTGAAACATCTATTTGAAATTCAAAATGGCAAAAAACGGAAGCAGGCATGTTTTCGATTGGACACTCCCTTGGCCGGAGAAATGGTCGAATCGGGTAAAGGGGAGTTTTTAGCTCCCCCTCCCCATACCACCTGGCATGCGGGTCCGCACTAGGCGGTTCCCAGAGGTTATCGGGCCTTGGCCGGATAGTGAATGTTCACCCACAGTTTCCTGATGTTTACCAATCCCTGATCTGATAGCCATTTGTTCGTCATTCCGGCTTGGGTAGCCATGGTCTTCGCGAGATGCCACGGACCTTTCCGACTCAGGCTGGTGAGGATTGCCTGCCTCTTGAACGTGCCAAGAGCGAGAAGATTTCGAACTCGCGTTCTGCATCTTCTCCATTGCTTCCAGTAGCACATCCGAATACGGCGGCGAAGCCAACGATCTATTTCCGAAACAGGCTCGTAGACCTCTGATATTCCGAAATAGTTCATCCAGCCTTGAACGTATTCCCGAAGCTTTCTCATGCGGAATTCCATCGAAACTCCCCAGCTTCGGCCGCTGAGAAGCTTCACACGACGCTTGAATTCCTGAAACGCTTTTCCCGACCACAGAATCCTGGTCTTCTTGAAGGTGAATCCCAGGAATTCCGTCTGGTTTGTCGGCCCCACCCGGCTTTTCTTCTCGTTGATCGTCAGCTTTAGCTTGCACTCGAGGAACCTTCGTACACTCTGCGCGACCCGCTCGCCTGCACGCTGACTTTTCACGAGCACGAGAAAGTCATCTGCATACCGAACGAATCGCAGCTTTCGCGATTCCAGCTCTTTATCGAAGTCATCGAGGAGAATGTTTGCCAGGAGAGGCGACAGCGGACCACCCTGAGGCACGCCACGCTTTGTCGCCTGAAGGCGGCCGTTCACGACGACACCGGCTCGCAGATACTTTCCGATCAGCCGTAGAAGATCTTTATCTTTCACTTTTCTGGCGATCCGGTGCATGAGGACATCATGCTCTACCGTGTCGAAGAACTTGGCCAGATCAGTGTCTACTGCGATCTTATACCCATCCCGGATATATTCGCGAGTCTGCTTTACAGCGTCGTGAGCCGACTTTCCAGGGCGAAACCCGTAGCTGAATCCGGAGAATCCCGGATCGAACATTGGAACAAGAACCTGAGCAATGGCTTGCTGGATCAGCCGATCAAGAATGGTTGGAATTCCGAGCGGACGCAGACCTCCCGTCGCTTTAGGAATCTCGACTCGCTTAACGGGCGATGGAAGATAGGTCCCACCAAGAATTGATTTCCGGATCTCTTGCCATTGTGAACGAAACCGGTCTGGGAACTCGGATATCGATACATTATCGATCCCCGCCGCGCCTTTGTTTGCGCGAACACGCTCCCAGGCCTTGCGGACGTTTTCGAATGACAGGGCCCGGACCAGCAGGCGATCATCCTGGTCCGGCTGTCTCGTAACGCGCGTCATCGACCGCTCCCCCGGACGGGTTCATGGCGACCTGACAGCTTACGAGGGCACAGACCATCCCCTGAGTTCGGTCCTTCGTTCCCGGAGGAACTACTACGACCTCTGCTGACTTCTGTTCGATCACCGACAGCGTTGCCACTGCCGGCGCTGCCAGGACAGCCGCATGTCGAACAGATCTCCCCGGATAAGAACGTGAACTGTCTCCACACAACCGCGTCATTTACCATGCTGACTGGATCCTGGGTTTCGTTCTGTAGTGCGAACTCACCCGCCTGCTTGGCCTTGTATGACATTTCTGTTCGTCGGCTCGTGGATTTGGCGCCGGCTTCCTTCAGACGACATCTCGCGACACCGCCCTTGCCTTTACCTAGTATCATTGTTACTATATTGTTCACACATTGGATCCTGATACAGGGGACTCGAATTCATGCAGAGGACTCACGAACTCTCACCCCACAAGTTCACGCCCATGCCGGGCGTACACATCGACATCCAGGGAAAGCCAAACCTTGGTCTGAATCCTGCCGGATGCACGATTCAGACCAAAAACGGCCCGGTTCTCTCCTCCGCGGCCCAGGGGCCGCTCCGTCGGCTTCCGCTAATGTTGAGCGTTATTTTTTATGAAAATTGAGCACATCCATCCTATTACCGTGAATTTAAAATACTCTCCGCTTAATGAAGCTGAGAATTACGTCTCAACATGGCCCGGAAATTTTGAAAAAATGGCAATTGCCAATATTGAATTCTTAAGAGCTAATCACAAGGATTACGAAATCGCTGAAGCCATTCGGCTAGGAAAAGAGATTTTTGTTAGAAGGGGACAAATCACTTTTCCTTTTGAAACAATGATAGAGCACGTTATAGGCAAGGAAGAGAGCAAGAATTACCGGGTTTTAGTAAAATTAGAAAGAAAAGAAGAATCCCAAGCTGTTGTTGAGAGAGTGGCTCGATTCTTTCTCCTACTATATTTGCACGAGATATTTCTTTTGATGAACCTTTCCCTTCCTGGCTCATTAAGTTTAATTTCACTGAATATTGAAGACATGGATTCAATTGAGGTGCCCAACCTTAGTTCTTATGAATTTTCAAGATCATTGATACAAGGCTCAATATTTCCGATCACCTTCATTGATTTGGAGGCTGTTCAGAAATGGTACAAGTCGATTGACACTTCGCCATCGAATCTTCCTTCAAAGAGTGCGGGAAAAGCTTTAAATGTTCTAATTAGATTATCATATTCTGACTATTCCCATTTTAGGCCGGAGCTGAGTCTGTTGGTTACCTATGCCGTTGAAGCCCTATTTGGTGGGGGGATTCCAATCTCTCTGTTAAAGAAGCGGGTTATTCAGCATTTCAATGCGAAGGTTGAAAAACCAATAAAAAATGTCCTTGACGAGATTTATAAGTGGCGCAACAAACTTGTTCACGGTGAGCTTCTTCTTCCTCACCCATTGATGAGTGATTTTGATGACCATTTTTCTTCCAATATTCAGGTTCCATATTTTGAAGTTGTAAACAATGGTTTTCAATTGATCGTTTCAACAATTCAATCCTTAATTATGAATAACTCAGATTCCTTGATGTTTAGTGAGACACGATTCTTTAATAGGATTGAAAAAAGGGAAAGCTAAAAATTCCTGGAGCCAGGTAAATTGGACAAAAATAACAGTGCAATGCAGTGGAACGCCTGTAATGCTCCCCCTAAATCAAGCCACGAGTTTCAGTTGTTCGAATTGGGCGGGTGCTCTGTAACCAAGTGATTGATGAGGACGTTTCTGTGGGGCATTACGGCCGCCGGCCGGAGGCGGTGCGGTGGGGGAGGCCGATTTCGGTGATGGGGGCGAGTTTTTTCGCGGTGAGGACGGGGCCGTCGACGCAGAGGCGCAGGCCGGAGCCGTCCATGCAGCATTGGCCGCAGATGCCGATGCCGCACTTCATGTAGCGCTCGAACGACAGTTCGTACGGGATGTGACGTGACGCGGAAAAATCGCGCACGGCCATCAGCATGCGTTCGGGGCCTGCGGCGCTGATGTGGCGGATCTGGGCCTCTTCCATGATCGGGTCCATGAACTGTGTGACCAGACCTTTGTTTCCGATGGAGCCATCTTCTGAGACGATCGTGCATCCGGGAAGGGAACGGTAGTATTCCTGGAAAGGAAGGTCGGCGGCGGTGCGGACGCCGAAAATCAGGCGGAACCGCTTGCCGCTTTCCCCGAGAGCGCGGGCCAGGAACCGGAGCGGGGCCATGCCGATGCCGCCGCCGACCAGCAGGGTGTTGTCCTTCAGGGCAAAGCCTTTGCCGAAGGGGCCGCGCAGGCCGATATACTCGCCTTTCCGGCGGTTCATGAGCTCTTTCGTGAACGGGCCGACGGCCTTGACCGTTATCTCGAGATGATCGGCTGTCATGTCCGAGACGGAAAACGGCTTCTCGTCGATGCCGGGGAGCCACACCGTCACGAACTGGCCCGGCTTGATGGTGAACGGCCGTTCGACGTAGAAGCTTTTCAAGCCGTCGTGATGGGCGACGATATCCGTGATTCGAAATGTTTGCATGTTATGCGACATGGGCTGCTCCGACGAGTGATGAAAACGATTGTATAGAATTGCTGTTGATATATTGCATGATTCCCCCGTTGATCCGGTTGAACACCGCCAGTCCTGGCTTGTATACGGCCGAGCCGATGCCGACGGCCGATGCACCGGCCATGATCAGTTGCAGGGCGTCCGAGGCCTGCATCACGCCGCCGCCGCCGATGATCGGTATTTTCACGGACCGGTAGATGTCCCAGACGCACCTGACGGCGATGGGCAGAATGCAGGCTCCGGAAACGCCGCCCGTCCTGTTCGAAAGAACAGGCTTCCTGACATTCAGGTCGATCAGCATGCCTGGCCCGATCGAGTTGATCGCCGTGATCGCATCCGCTCCGTTGTCCTCGCAGACCTTCGCCACCGTGCCGATCGAGGCGCACGACGAGGTAAGCTTGATCGAGAGGGGGATCTTTCCGACCTTCTTCCTGACCAGGGACGTGATGCGCGCGCATGCGGCCGGATCGGCCCCGAACGGCTGTCCGAACTCCGACGCCACATTAGGGCACGAGACGTTCACTTCGATCATGTCGGGCCGGGCGGCGGCAATGCGCTCGGCAACCTCGCCGAACTCCTCGACGGAAGCGCCGAAGATCGAGGCGATGACGGGAGCCTGGCTGCCGAACCTCTTCCGATACTCGGATATTTCCTGCGCCATGACGTCCACGCCGGGATTCGAGAGGCCGACGGCGTTCAGGATGCCGTGCTCGAACGGCAGAACGGTCGGGCATTTGTGGCCTGACCGCTCCGACAGACCGCACGATTTCGAGGTCACGGCGCCGGCGCCGTTTCGCGCCGCCAGACCGAGTGAAGAGGCCGATATACCGAGAATTCCCGACGACAGCACGAGCGGTGACGCCAGTTCGAGACCGGCCATTTTTACGGTGAGTGGGTTCGTATTCATAGGAAATCCTCGAGGATCGAAGAATAGAATATCCGCAGATGGCGCAGATTGCGCAGATGAGGGCACGAAATCATATCTGAAAAAGTAACATAAAATATATATAAAACCATTTTCTGAATCGGCAAATCTGTGTCATCTGCGTAATCTGCGGATCGCTCTGCATACATTTCAAGCTGGTTCGCGGGGTTGGAGGGTGGGTTCGAGTTCGTCGACGGCGAAGAGGCGTTCGCAGAAGTTGCATCGAAAGCTTATGGGCGACTTTTCCATGCAATGGAAGCTGGTCTTCACATGACGCTCGAAGTTGGTGACGCAGTTCGGATTCGGGCACGTGAGGATTCCCTCGATGATTTCTGGAGGGTCGAGAACTATTTTGCGGTCCACCTTGAAGTCCTTGATGCACTTGACGGTGACGCCCGGAGCGATGATCGAGAGATGGCTCAGGAACCTGGGCGGAAGGTCGGTGATCTGGAGCTTGATCAGGTCTTTCCTGCCGAGGCGCCTGCTCTGGTAGTTGAGCCCGAAGGTGATGGGTGTTCCAGCGAGCTCCGGATGGCAGGAAAGGATGTGCAGAATCTCGCTTCCCAGGCCTGCGGGAATGTGGTCGATGACGATCCCGTTCTCGATCTTCGGGATGAGGAGCATGTTGGCGCTGGTCATTTGTTCGAGCCTCCGATCAGATGGAACAGGATCGCCTGGCGCATGATGAGGCCGTTCCTCACCTGTTCGAAATAGCCGGCGAATGGCGTGGAGTCGACGTCGGGGTGGATCTCGTTCACGCGGGGCAAGGGATGGAGGATCTTGAGATGCGGTTGCGCGTGCTTCAGCAGGATCCGGTCGACGCAGAACGAATCCTTGACCTTCTCGTATTCGAGGGCGTCGGGAAACCGCTCGCGCTGAATGCGGGTCATGTAGAGAATATCGCAGGTCTTGACCGAATCGACGAAATTGCCGTCCTCGTGCCAGGTGATGGTTCTTCCCTCGATGCTCTGCTTGATGTGATCGGGGAGCTTCAGGCTTTCGGGCGAAACGAGATGGACGTGGACGTTGTCGAACTTCGCGAGAGCCTGGAAGAGGGAATGAATGGTGCGAGAGTATTTCAGGTCGCCAGCCATGGCGATGTTCAGGCCGTCGAATTTTCCCCGGATCTTCTGGATCGTGTACAGGTCCAGAAGCGTCTGGGTCGGATGCTGGTTCGCGCCATCGCCGCCATTGATGACCGGAATCCGGCTCGCTTCGGCTGCGAGGCGGGCCGTTCCTTCTTTGGGATGGCGAATGGCGATGGCGTCGGAGTAGTTTTCGACCGTGCAGATCGTGTCCTTGACCGTTTCGCCTTTGCTGATCGAAGAGCCGTTCGATTCGGAAAATCCGATGACCGAACCGCCCAGCCTCTGCATGGCCGCCTCGAAGCTCAGGCGGGTCCTGGTACTTGGCTCGAAGAACAGGACGGCAAGGATCTTTCCAGCCAACATGGTTCGCTTTTCCGCGTCCGGCAGACTCTCCATCTTCGCGGCCAGATTCAGATACTGAACCAGTTTCTGTTTGTTCAAATCTTCGATCGAGATCAAGTCTTTTTTCATACGATCGTGTTCAGATCCTTTTCGAGAGACTGGATCCATTTCATCGGATCATCCGCGTTCAAGAGGCTCCGGCCGACGATGAGGTAGTGCCGTTTGATGAACCCGAACCTGGCGGCATCGCCCTTCTGATGCCCAAGACCCGGGGAATAGAACTCCGTGTCGGGGTCGAAGTTGCCGTGCGAGAGGAGTTCTTCGGTTTTTTCGGGCTTGGTCAGGGGCACGACGAAGGAGTTCACCCCTTCTTTTTTCGCCGTCTCGAAGATCGTTTTCACGGCCGCATCCGGGATGAATCCGCCTTCCGACATCAGATAGCCTTTGTGCGTCATGATGCTGCCGACGATGACCTTGATCGACCGCTCCTTGAGGGCCGCGATCCAGGCCTTCATCGTTTCGGGCCCCGTCAGCGGAAATAGAATCGCCTCGTCGACGCCTCCTTTGCTCATCACGTCGGCGAACAGGGGCGCGGTATCCGGAATGTCGGTTCCGCCCTTCTGGTGATCGTAGATGATCGGCTTGCTCGAGACCGCCCTGATCGCCCTGACTGTCGCGGGTATGCCGAAGGCGAGACCCAGGGCGAAGCCGATCTTGTAGCCGTACACCAGCTCGGACCGGTCGACCTGCCCGACGAGTTTGACCGCCCGATCGAGATCGGTGCAGTCGAGAGACGGAATGACGCGAAAGATCTTCTTCATGATGCGGCCTCCCAGAATGTCTGTACGACGCCTGCACGGGCGTCGCCGGTTTCGGACAGATAGTCGCGGATATCGCCGAGGTCTATCAGGGAAACGGCCCTGAACGGAACCGAAGCGGATTTCGGGGCGCGGTTGACCGCGATCGTCACGCCGACGGGTTTCACCTTGAAGGCCCGTTCGATCGATTGTATAGCGACGACTTTTGTCGCCCCGTCGCTCAGCACGTCGTCGATGATGACGATCTCGTCGGTGGGCGAGGGAATCGTGCCGATCATATTGCCGCCCTCGCCGTGATCTTTCGCTTCCTTGCGGTCGAAGCAGACGGCGAGATCTTTGCCGTAACGCCGCCAGTAAGCGCCGGCAACGGCCGTGGCGAGCGAGATGCCCTTGTAGGCCGGCCCGAACAGGAGGCTCACGCCGGGAAACTCCGCATGGATGGCCTGTGCCAGGGAGTCGCCGAGGAAATCCAGGCGTTTGCCCGAACTGACGCAGCCGATGTTGATGAAGAACGGGGATATCCTGCCGGACTTCAGCCTGAACTCGCCGAACTTCAAGGCGCCGCATTCGATCAGGAACTCAACGACGATCCGCTTGGAACTGTTCATACACCTCCCGTGAAATAATAGAATTTGTATTATATATTCCTTTTTTGTAAGCCCACGTTCCATTCAGCAGCACGGCCTCGACACGGCGGGTGAACGTGAAGCCCGCGTACGGATTGGCCTGCGCCCGGGTGACGATTTTCCGGTTGGGAATATAGGCGCCGGCCGCCGAGACGAAGACGATGTCGGCGGCATTCCCCGGCTTGATGCCGTTCCGGAGCGGAATGTCGAAGCACCGCGCCGGATTCGCGCAGGCAAGCTGAAGAAGGCGCTTCCAGCTGATCGAGCCCCTGTCCGCGAGGCACGACAGCAGCGGCAGGAGCCACTCGACCGAGGCGATGCCCGACGGCGGCCGTTCGGAGGCCTTTTCGCCCGGCAGATGCGGGGCGTGGTCGGTCGAGACGTAGTCGATCGTTCCGTCGTTCAGGGCTTCCAGAAGCGCATCACGGTCTTCCCCGGTCCGGAGCGGCGGGTTCACTTGCAGCATGGAGCCCACGCGTTCCTGGTCGGACTGCGTGAAGAACAGATACTGCGGGCAGGTTTCGCCCCAGATGTCCCAGCCGCGGCGTTTCGCGGTTCTCAGCCAGTCGAGTTCTTCACGCGTCGACAGGTGGCAGACCGACAGGCGCGGTCTCCGACCTGCGTCGAGCTTCCCGTAGGCCGTCTCGATCTTTTGCAAAGCTGTCACTATAGCCGAACGCGGCCTCGCGAGATGGTGGGGCAGATCGGCGCCCTGCGGGAACTCCGAGGCGTCTTCCGCGTGGATCGTCACCCGGGGATACCTGGCGAAGATCGCGGCCAGCTCATCCACGGTGAGGACGGGGTGCGCCTGGCCCGAGGGCGACATGAACACTTTCGCCGAGGCGATCGCCTCCGGAACCGGCGCGGTGGTGGAGGCGAGGATGTGGAGGCCCCAGTTCGTCGAGCACTTGCGGCGGAACAGGGCCTTCTTCGCTTCGAGCCGTGCGGGCGTCGAGCAGGCCGGCCGGTTGTTGGGCATGTCGAGGACGGTGGTCACGCCACCGGCGATGGCGGCGTGGCTCCCATTGGAGATGCCTTCCTTGCGGCAGCCGCCAGGTTCACGAAAATGCGTGTGCGCGTCGATCATGCCGGGAAGGGCGAGGAGGCCGGCGGCATCGAATGTTTCGTCACCGGCATCGGGCGTCGGCGCGTCCCCGCTCAGCGAGCGGATGGCCGAGCCCTGGATGCGGATCGATCCGGAGCGGATCTCCCCGTTCTCGTCGAGCCAGCGGGCGTTTCGGATCAGCATGCCGCTCATTCCCATTCGATTGTCGCCGGAGGCTTGGGAGTGACGTCATACAGCAGCATTCCGGCGTCATCGAGATGTTCGATCTGCGACGTGAGTTGCGACAACTGCCCGGGATCCATCCGGAAGAAGTCGGCGGTCATCGCATTCTCGGAGGTCACCGGCCTGATGACGAAAATCGGCTTCCCCGTATCGTCCAGGAGGGGCAGGCTGACGACGGGCATCTGCCAGACGTCGGGCATGCCGGCGACGAACCTCGTCGCCAGATGATCGACGCGCCGCAATGCGTCGGCGCGGTCGCGGGTCAGTGCGGCTTCGATCAACTGAGTGCGGTGGACGGGCTTTCGAGGCGAGATCA
>MWAR01000279.1 GCA_002068715.1 bacterium ADurb.Bin374 | reverse complement strand
TCCACGTCGCGGAGCTCCTCCGCTGTTATGTCGAGGATATCAAGGGCCACCGGCCCACTCTCGGGGTTGCGAGTTGACGTTCGACCCCGGCCTTAGGTTTTCTCCGAGAGATGCCGATAATCAGTCAGACCGAAAGAAAAGCGGAAAACCAATGCGAGGTGGGTTCACGTCAGACACGATCGTTCATCGCCGTCCTGGAACGAACGGCTGGCAGAATTGGGGCCTCTTCTCACGCTCGGGATCAACATCGGAGTTGCTCTGGGCCTGGGAATAGCCTTTGGATTCGTGTTCGACCGGCACGCCGGAAGCGATCCGTGGGGCTTGTGCATCGGAGCCGTTTTTGGATTTGCAGCTGCGATCAGAAATGCGTGGCTGGTATTGCGAAGGAGCATGGATACACGTGGCCGATGAACAACCAGTTTCCCAGCAGCTGATCGTCCGTTTTCAGCGTATGGTCCATCTGCTTGGAATCGTACTCAGCGTCATCATCCTGACGATCGGGATGGTGGGCTGGAAGCAGCTCTGGTGGGGTACATTGATCGGCATGGGGCTCGGGCTCGGCAGTTTTCATATCCTGACCATCACCGTCGGCAGCATCCAGCCCGGTTCAAACCGGGTCGTGATGGCGAAGGGCGTGATGTATTCCATGTTCAAGATCATTGGCCTGTTTCTCATCATTTGGGTTCTGTACGGACTTGGGCTGAATCTGATTCAGGTTCTCGGAGGGCTTCTTTCGAGTCAGCTGGGAATCGTCGGAGCAGCTGCGGTCATCATGCTCGACTTGAAAAAGTCCGATTCGGGGACGACACATGCATGAATTAGAGAGCAAGATATTTTATCTTCTTTCCTTTATACCCCTCCCGCCCGGGGTCGTACTGCCCCTGCTCATCACGCTCGTCCTCAGCCTCGTTGCGATGATCGCAACGCGACGGATCGACCTTGTTCCCAGGCCGATTCAGAACCTGGCCGAGTGGATCTACGAGCAGCTCGAAGGCTTCGTCACGACGATCGTCGGCCCCGACTTGGCCGCCGAGTTCGTTCCTTTTTTTGCGACAGTTTTCATCTACCTCCTGAGCGAAAACCTGCTGGGCATCATCCCCGGCCTGAAATCTCCCACCAGCGTCTTCTCGAACTGTCTCGCGATGGCACTGGTGATCTTCTTCATGACGCAGTATCTGGGGTTCACGCGCCAGGGGCTGGGGTATCTCAAACATTTCTGGGGCGATGTCTGGTGGATGGGGCCGCTGATGTTCCCGATCCACGTGATCGGCGAGCTTGCACGGCCGATCAGCCTCACCCTCCGTCTGTTCGGAAACATCATGGGAGAGGACGTGGTCATTCTCGTTCTCACCATCTATCTTTTCCCGTTCCTGGTGCCGCTGCCGATGCTGTTCATGTCGATCTTCACCAGCACCATCCAGGCCATGGTTTTCACCATTCTTTCAGGGATCTATGTTTCCGGAGCCGTCCACCATGCAGAGGGGCACGCCGGAGACAGTGCCAAATCTCACGCAACACATCCAGTCAAGGAGATATAAGTATGGATTCACTTACGTTGCTCCGTATTGCCGAAGCCCTCAGCGCCGCCTTTGCCGTCAGCATCGGCTGCAGTGCCGCCGCGATCGCCCAAGGGATGGCCATCAAGCAGGCCTGCGACAGCATGGCCCGCCAGCCCGACCTAGCCGGCGAACTGCGCTTCACGATGATCATCGGCCTCGCCATGATCGAATCGCTCGCGATCTACTGCCTGCTCGTCGCCCTCATTCTCCTCTTCGTGCGCTGGTGATCGTTTCCGCGTTTCCCCGCAGGAAACCGAATCCCGGACGGAGGTTCCACATGTCTCGATTTCGACTGTCGTTGTGTCTGGTAATCGTGTTGATCTTCCTTGCCAGCCCCTTCCAGACGGGGTTGTCTGCCGCCGAGTTGGCTCCGACTTCGGCAATGACGGCTGAAACTGCGCATGGCGCTGGCCATGCAAAGGGGCATGGGGAGGAAGCAGGGCTGTTCGACATCGACCTGCGCATTCTCGCATCGCAGGTGCTGAATTTCTTCATTCTCATGTTCGTCCTCAATCGCTTCCTGTTCACGCCCATCAGGGGCGTTCTCGAGGAGCGCCGCCAGCGTATCGGCGAATCGATGGACGCGGCCGAAGGCAAGAATCGCGAGGCCGCCGAGATCAAGGCGCAGTACGAGAAAAAACTTGCCGGGATAGAACAGGAAGCCTACCAGATCCGCCAGAAGGCGATCAGCGACGCTCAGGCTTCCCGTGACGAGATCCTGGCGGAAGCCAAGGCCAAAGCGGCCGGAGTCCTCGACAAGGCTCAGCACGATATTTCCATCGAACGGCAGAAATCGTGGGTTCAACTGCGCGAAGAAGTCGTACGCCTGACGATGGCGGCGGCCGAACGCGTCGTGGAAGCCTCGCTCGACGACGAAAAGCATCATGCCCTCATTCGTCGGACGATCGAGCAGTTGGAACGCGAATCGGCCGGTGGAGGCGCCGCTTGAAGACGCTCGTCGTTGCAAGGCGATATGCCGAGGCGTTTCTGAACGCCCTTGGCGAACCCCGGCTCGATGCCGGGTTCGCCGGCCTCAAGGCGTTCATGCAGGCAGGCATCCAGGAGCCGCAGCTTCTCGCCATCCTGCGTCAGCCCTCCATCCAACTCGAGCGCAAGCTGGCGCTGATCGACAGCCTGATTCCAGCCGCCGAGGCCCCCTTGGTCGGGGACTTCCTCAAGATACTGCTCAAACGGCACCGGTTCGACCTGCTCTCGATCATCACAGAAGAAGCCGAGAATCTGTATAATCACCGGCGCCGGATCACGGGCGTCCATGTCCGCTCGGCCGTCGCACTGCGCGACGAGGAGCGAAAGCGCCTCAGCACGGCCCTCGCCAGACATGTTCAGGGTCAGGTCATCCTTCACGAGACGATCGAGCCCCATCTCATGGGCGGAATCGTTCTGCGGTTCGAAGGCCGCGTGCTCGACGCGTCGGTCCAGACGGCCCTCAAGAATCTCAAGGAACGTCTCAATTCCCTCAGCGGTAAATTCATGAGCGGTGACGCTCCGGCGACGACCGTCGCCTGAGGAGGAATCATGCCAATCAAGCCTGAAGAAATCGTATCAGTCCTTCAGAAAGAAATCGGTTCATTCTCGAAGGAGTCGAAAACCATCGATGCAGGCATCGTTCTGCAGGTCGGTGACGGCATTGCCCGCGTGCATGGTCTTCAGCAGGTGATGGCCGGCGAACTCGTCGAGTTCGCGAACGGCGTGCGCGGCTTCGTGCTCAACCTCGAAGAGGACAACGTCGGCTGCATCATCATGGGCCCCGACAGCGGCATCCACGAAGGCGACCTGGTCAAGTCGACCGGGAAAATCGTCTCGGTGCCCGTCGGTGACGCCATGCTCGGCCGCGTCGTCGATCCGCTCGGGCAGCCTCTCGACGGCCAGGGACCGATCGTGACGACCGAAACCCGACCCACCGAGATGAACGCCCCCAACGTCGTGCAGCGCCAGCCCGTGAAGGAACCGCTCCAGACCGGCATTCAGGCCATCGACGCCCTGATCCCGATCGGAAGGGGCCAGCGCGAGCTGATCATCGGCGACCGCCAGACCGGCAAGACCGCCATCGCCATCGACACGATCATCAACCAGAAGGAAGCCGGCGTCATCTGCATCTACGTGGCCATCGGCCAGAAGTCGTCGACGGTCACGCGCATCATCGAGACCCTCCGCAAGCACGACGCCCTCAAATACACGATCGTCGTCAGCGCTTCGGCGGCGGACCCGGCCCCGCTCCAGTTCATCGCCCCCTACTCCGGCTGCACGATGGGCGAGTATTTCCGGGACAAGAGCAAGCACGTGCTCTGCATCTACGACGACCTTTCCAAGCATGCCCAGGCCTACCGCCAGGTCTCCCTGCTGCTTCGCCGTCCGCCGGGCCGCGAAGCCTACCCCTCGGACATTTTCTACCTGCACGCCCGCCTGCTGGAACGGGCCGCAAAGCTGAGCGACGAACTCGGCGGCGGCTCCCTGACGGCGCTTCCGGTCATCGAGACGCAAGCCGGCGATTTCTCGGCCTATATCCCGACGAACGTCATCTCGATCACCGACGGCCAGATCATTCTCGAGAGCGGCCTCTTCA
>MWAR01000278.1 GCA_002068715.1 bacterium ADurb.Bin374 | reverse complement strand
CCGCCGTCACCGGCAGCGTGACCATCGGTGACTCCGTCGTCGGCGGCGCCGAGATCCCGGTCAGCGGCGACCAGAGCACGGCGCAGGTCACGATCTCCGGCGATGCCGAGAGCGTCGGAACCTATGCATCCGAAGTCCAGCTCGCGTATGCCAAGTATCAGGAACTCTATCGCCTCTACAACGAGATGCTCGCCCAGGGCCGCCAGGAGGATGCCGCCAAGGTGGCTTCCGAAATGAACAAGGCCAAGGGAGAGTATGAAGCCCTCAAGGCCAACGCCAACAAGTAATCCCGTTCTGAAAACCCCCGGGGGCAACCCCGGGGGTTTTTCTTTCGGCCCCTTCCCTCATCATCCGTATACGCTCGACCATGCCATTTCCTATATCGAAGTAGCGATGAGCAGGAAGTCCGAAACGCTCTTCGCGATCTGTGTCGACGACGAGGCTGTCGGCGGAATTGGGTTCACCATCAGATCAGATGTGGAACGTTTTTCCGCCGAACTTTGAACCAGCCCGGAGAGCCATTCCAGGGAAAGGGAATCGTCACGGAGGCAGTTTCCGCAGTGGCCCGGCATGCGATGCGACAGTTCGGCCTTGTGCGAATTTATGCCATGCCCTACAGAACGAATCCGGCTTCTGCAAAAGTGCTTGAAAAGGCCGGCTATACGCTGGAAGGGCGGCTGCGAAAAGCCGTCATCAAGGATGGAACGATCATCGACCAGCTTTTATACGCGTTCGTAGCGGAACAGCCGTGAAAGCGCCCCCGTCAGTAATGGGTCAGCACGTCGTTCGTGTTCCGCCAGCGGGGGTCGAGGGCGGCTTCGACGGCTTCGCGGATGGTGATGAGCAGGCGTTGATGGTGTATGACCGGATCCTTCATGCCGTCGGGAATCAACCCGATCTTCACCTCGGCGGCAATCTGGCCTTCGCTCAGATCGGCGATGCGCAGGTCTTCGACCGACTCGCAGAGTAGCCTGGTCGTTCCGCTCGCATCGACCCGGGAGAGTTTTTTTCCATCCATCCGGTAGGTGATCCGCTTCGAGGAATTTCCTTCAGGCACGAGCATCGTCCAGTCACTTCCCGCCTGCTTGAACGATCGGACCACCACTGGTTTCTGGCTGCCGCCCGACCCTGCCATAACCGCCGTCGCGCGCGAATTCGAAATATCGCGCTCGAGAGCCTTGAGAATGACTTCCGTCATGTCCTTGGCCGCGCCCTTGGCTGCTGCGAGGCCGGCTGCGTGCCGGGCTCCGAGAAGAACCTTGAAAACGCCGAAGATCAGCAGCCCCGTGATGACAGCGGCGATGAGAAGCTCGATGAAGGTGAAGCCGCGAAAACGGCGTATCCCGGTCATGGTTTCACGGCCAGAAAAATGATTTCTTCTTTCCGGGTGGTCCCTTCGGAGTTGGTCCATTTCACGACGCCGCGAAACTCGAGAATCGTTTTGTTCGGTGTCGTGAAGCGAATTGCGGGCTCGAGCTTGAAATCCTTGTATCTCGTCTGGATTTCCATCACCTTGTCGATGGTTTCGGGGTACCCGCCTTCCATTTTCACGAACGTCTCACTGTTCGAGGAATTCTGGTCCGCCAGCTCCTTGAAGGGTCTGCTCATGACTTCTGAACGGAACGAATCGAGAATCTTGCGAGCCATCGAGAGCTTCGTCGAGTCGATTTCCTTCGTGGCGCCGATCGAGATCGCGCGGTAGATCGGAATTGCGGCAAGCATGAAGACGAATGTGGCGATCAGCACCTCGAGGAGAGAAAGCCCTGCCCGCCATCTACCGGAGGATGTCACGTCAGTTTCTTTTCGCATACTCGAACCTTGCCCAGCGTTTTCCAAGGCTGACAATATACCGCTCCGGGTCGTATTTGCCAACATCACGCTGAACGGACAACGGGGAAACGCGGCATGCGGCGCTGTTGTAGACGACCTCGAGACTGTTGAGATCATCACGTTTGAACTCGTTTGTGACGAGATTCCCGTCTATCACGAGAGGATTCCCGGCCGCGTTCTGCGGCGAGTAATTCGAGTAACAGGCCGCCTGGATTAGCATACAGGGCGAGTCGACCAGGAACGCCCCGCGTCTGGCGATCAGGGAGAACACGGCGTTCCCGACCCGCTCGACATTCGCCGAAAGGAAGATGTTGTCTCTCACGACGACGATGCCCTTGCCCGAAACCTTCAGGTCCGAGGAGATCGTCAGGTCCCCGATGATGTAAGAAACGCCCGTGCAGTCGAAGCTTCCGTCGGGAGCCATCCGCCCGCCATCTGCGACCGGAACGCTCAGATCGGCCCAGAACTGCGCTTCATTCTCGTAAAAATGCGTCGCCTTCTTCGCATACTGGAGCAGGCTGAACAGGTTGGGCGGCATGCACTCCCATTTTCCCGGGCTCCAGTCGGTGACGCTCGTGAACGCGGGCTTTCCCGGAAGGCCGAAATCCGTCTTCTTGTTCCGGTAAAAAATCTCGATTTTCGAGATGTCCTTCGGGTCTCCCGCCTGCCCGTGGGGCTGGACATTGATCAGGATGTTGGCATACTTCGATTCGAGGGGAGCTTCGGCCCGCAGTCCGAGCGGGTATTCGAAGTGCCCTTTTCCGTACAACAGAGTTGGGGCGCTCAGGGCATCACAGAACGAGAGGATCGTGAGCATGGACTTGACCCCCGACCGGAGTAACGGCGGATTGTAAAAATCCGTATTGCGAAGAACAGGAAAATCGATTTCGTGAGGTCTGTCGGGGGTCGTCGCTCTCGACGTCCACTGTAGTGTCGGGACTATGTTGAACAGCGGCTGCGTCGAGGCGAATTTATCCATCGCGAGGGCGTTGAACTCCGTCAGCGTCGGCTCGTCGCTGGTTCCCAGAAATGTGTTGGCGGACATCTTGTCGTTTGCATTGATGCGGATCTGTCCCGGCACCTGGCACAGGGAATCGGCCGCGGGGTCGTCGCCCGGCGTTCCCGTCATGCCGGTGCAAGATTTATATTCACCGTTATACAGATTGTGGATGCAGATCGTCGCCACGCCGCCGCTCCAGTCGATCGGATTCTCGATCCCGCCCCCCTCGCCAGAATATTTGTCGGCTGCCTGCTCGAACAGCAGATTCGAATTTGCGACGAAGAGGGAATACTCAGGAGCCGGCGGTTGAATATCAGATACTTTGAATTCCCTGTCGGCGACGAGGGTGCGTTTGATCACCGGTCCACCCTGGCCTTGCGGCCGATATTCGACATCGGCCGTGAACCTGAGAACACCGCCTTTCTCCACCACCTTGGGTGTCCTCGATGGCCCGAACGCGGTCTTGTCGACCATCCCCTTCAGGACGCCGGGAACGGCATCGTACCCTTTTCGGATGCTCTCCCGCAGGAGCGAGGCTTCCCAACTTATTGCGTGGAGATCGGCATCCGATGTTTCCTCCATCATCTGGCGTCGGATGGCGGCCAGATTGAATTCAGGCTCATCGCCGATATCGATGTATGATTTCATGATTCCGTTGATGTCCACGTAACTCGCCACATCGTAATCGAGACCGATGATGGGGATTTTCACCTTGACCCGATAGGCAATGGTGTAGTCGTTCGATTTCGTGACTCGCACGTATCGGTCGGAGGCAAACGTTTCTCCGATCGAGGGGCTGAGTTTGATCTGCTCTTCGTCCTGGGTTTGAAAATTCGGAAGATTCACCTTGACGCCCAGCGAGCCGATGAGATCCTCGATACGGCCGGCGTTGTCCGGTTCGTCATCGAAATTGTCGAGAAACTTCGCGGTTTCGCCATTCGTCGGCCGCGGCTTGATCGAGACCCCTGGAACCGCGTATCCCGCCTTTTTCGAGGTGAACGCGGCCGCCGAGACGACTTCGCACTTCAGGCCGAGCGAGACATGGTCGGGACCTCCCAGTTCGTTGAGCATGCTCGTGATCGGCGCGAGAGCAGGAGTCGTCAGATCGAACGACGGCAGCGGCTTCGAATTGTACGGAGCGAGATTCAGCGGGGAATTCTGCCCCGTCGGGTCGCTCATCTTCCCGTTGGCGATCTCGGCAGGATAACGAAAATATTGATATATATTCTGGTCTGTTTTATCATTCATCAAATCTTTGACGTATCGGAGAAGCAGTTCGACGGATGATTCGGCCAGTGCCTCCGCTTTCTTTTCATTGCTCGCGAACCGGGTGAGATACTGTCTCGAGGTGTTCGACTTGAAGAAGGTGATGACGATGACGAGCAGAACGCTGACCACACCGATCACGACGAGATAGGCGGAACCGCGCTTCCAGGGCAGGAGACTCATGTCAGTTCTTCCTGTCATCGAAATACCCCTCGAATTCCCTGATCCGCTGCTTCACATCGGCGACGCACGCCTCGCGATCCGCGGAGGTGGCACCGATGTTCTTCATGTCGCGTTCGACGATCTTGTTGAAGGTCGCCTCGTCGTTCGCAGCGACCAGATGATCGTTCATGTATTCGGCATAAGCGTATGCATCGCCTGACTTGTCGAGGCCGAGCACACCGAGATCGTTGTCACGCTGAAGCATCGCCTGCTGCTTGAAAAGATTCGCAAACAACATCTTGTTCTGCAGTTTTGCGGCGGCCTGAAGCATGTAATCGTAGATGAGATGCTTCGAAACGGGCGTGACATCAGGATCATCGAGAGCTTTTTCAAACGCCCTCAGTGCGCCCTGGTATTCTTTCGATTCGAGGAGGGCAAGGCCTTCCTTCATGTCTGGCAGCAGCCGAAGCCGGTAGACTTCCCTGGTCTTCTCGGTCAACGATTCATCTTCAAGCTTTTCGCGAAGCCATTTTTCGGAAGCTTCCGCCATCTTCCTGCGATGGGCGCGAATCTTGCCGGCCTTTTCCTCGAGCTGGGCCATCGTATCCGGAGTCAGCGTGACGGGGGGAATCACGGGCTGGGCCGAGGTCGTTTCGAGAGGCGGCGGCCCGC
>MWAR01000277.1 GCA_002068715.1 bacterium ADurb.Bin374 | reverse complement strand
TCGGCGGTCGGATGTTCTTCAGGATACCGCGCACCGGCGCCGATTGTCACCCCCGGCATCCCGAGGACATTTCCACGAGTATATCACCACCCGGGCCTCTGAAGACCGGGAGAAAGCGTTGACCTTGCCGCCGGAGACGGATAAGATAGCGACATGACACATGTCGTTGAGCGTTTTGCATTCGAACACACGCCAATCCGCTCGCTTCCCTTCGTCGTGCTCGATCTCGAGACGACGGGGTTTGCCCCGCCCGTGGCCCAGGTGACGGAAGTCGCCATGATCTCGATCTCGGGAGATACCGAGGAACGATTCGAGACGCTGGTCGACCCGGGGGTGCCGATTCCCCAGAAAATCATCGAACTGACCGGCATCACCAACGAGATGGTCCGGGGAAAGCCCACCATGCGGGAAGTCGTGCCGATCATCGCCGGAATTCTTCAGGGGAGCATCTTTGTCGCGCACAACGTCCCGTTCGACTGGGCGTTCATCAGTCACGCCTGGCGCGAGTTTTACCAGGTGCCCCTTCAGATGCCGTCAATGTGCACGCTTCGCCTGTCGCGCCAGTTCCTCGGGCTCGCGACGAACAAGCTCGGCGTCGTTGCACAGCATTTCGGCGTGAAGCTGAATGACGCGCACCGCGCCATGGGTGACACACTTGCCCTGAAAGGCGTCCTGAAAGAGTTTCTGACGCTCCTCGAGCGAAAAGACATGAAGACGGGGGGCGATCTGCTCCGTGCGGGGCTGATCTACCCGACAACCCCCCCCGCCCGCTGATCCGGACCCAACCATTCATTCCATGGATGGCACTCCCTTTCCGCGTCATGCCTGGCCTGACGGCTGCGTCGTTCTTGGCGCACACAGCAAGGCAGCATTGGCCGGTATTGCTGAAAATCGGCATCGGGAGGCCCTCTGGGAAGCGTTTCGCGGCTGGCATGAGGTTTGCGCAACACAAGCTTGCCCCGCAATCAAAGCCACCGATCAAACCGGTACCCCGCAGACGCCTCTTCGACTGAACTTATTCCGACCTCATATCATTCGTTCTCCGTCTCGCGGATGGCGGCCCGATCGCAGACTTCGACGGCGGGAGAGATACCAGGAGGGAAGGCCATGATACGCACGATATCACTCATAATGCTGCTGGTCACGTTCGCAACGGTTCCCGCCACGGCTCTGCACCTTTATGGCACGCAGGGACAGCTGCCCATGCTCGAACAGCGCGTCAAGGTGACGATCGACAATCAGGTCGCCGTAACGAAGCTGGAACAGAGCTTCATCAACAATTCCAGCGTCGCCCAGGAGACGAGCTACCGGTTCCCACTGAACGAGAAGGCGTCGGTCCAGGAGTTCGGCCTGACCGGCCCAAACGGGATCCGGCAGATCGGTGCCATCGAGGAAAAGAAAGACGCCCAGCAGATATACCAGAACGCCCAGAGTTCCGGCATGATGCCGGCGATGGCCCAGCAAGCCGACCCGAACAGTTTCGAAACGAAGGTCGGCGCCGTTCCGGCCGGCGGCAGGGCGAAGATCGACCTGACATACAGCGAGGTGCTCGACTACTCAAACGGTATCATCACATATAATATACCAATGAATATTTCAAGCATCCAGCAGCAGAATCTCGACCTGGTCTCGGTCGTGATCGACATCAGAGACCAGAAGAAGATTGTCGGTGTCAAGATCCCCTCGCATCCGGCCCAGGCGCGTCGCATCGACGATAACCACTGGCAGGTGACGTTCGAACGGTCGAAAGAGCTGCCGGCAGCCGATTTCCAGGTGCAGTATGAAGTCGCCGCCCAGCGAATGGGATTCAATTTTCTGTCGACCCAGCCCGACAAAAACGACAAGGGCTTCTTCATGATGATGCTCGCTCCGCAGGAAGTCGTCGACGCCCGCGACATCGTTGCCCGCGACATCGTGTTCGTGCTCGATGTGTCTGGCAGCATGAGCGGCTACAAGATCGAACAGACGAAGGCCGCCTACAACTTTTTCATCGACCATCTGAACGCCGACGACCGGTTCAACGTGATCTCCTTCTCCGATACGGCGACCGTCTGGAAAGACACGCTCGTCAGCGCCGATCCTTCGAACAGGGCCGACGCCAAGCAGTTCGTGTCGAACCTCGACACCACGGGCGGCACGAATATCGATCACGCGCTGGGTCGTGCCGTCAGCCTGTTCGGGACGAGCAACTCCACCAAGGCCATCGTCTTTTTGACCGACGGTGAGCCCACGGTCGGCATCACCCACCCCGCTTCCATTGCCGACAACATGAAGAACCGGAACGCCGCCGGAATCCGAACATTCGTCTTCGGCGTCGGCGAGAACGTCTGCACCGACCTACTCGGCCGGCTCGCCCTGGAAAATCGCGGCGAGGCGCTATACGTGCATGAAAACGACGCTCTCGAAACTAAACTGACGGGATTCTACGAAACGATCAGCAAGCCCCTGCTCGTGGACCTCGGCATCGACTGGGGCGGAATCACGGTGTCGGAGCTGTATCCCAAGACGATTCCGAACATCTACAAGGGCTCCCAGGTCGTGATCGTCGGCCGGTATGAGGGAAGCGGCGTCGCGAGCCTGACGATGAAAGGCACGCTCAACGGCTCTCCGCAAAGCTACCCCGTTTCCGCCGAGTTCGTGAAAAATACCGATGTAAATAAATTCGTAGCCCGCGTCTGGGCTAAGACCAAGGCCGACGACCTCATCAAGGAAATGCGCGCCTACGGCGAAAACCCCGAGAAAAAGGCCGAAGTGATCAGGCTCAGCAAGGCCTACCAGTTCACGACGAGCTACACCTCGTTCGTCTCGGTTTCCGCCGAGCAGGTCGCGGCGGCGAAGCCCGCCCGACAGAGCTGGCGGCGGCAACAGCAGGCGAACGTCTGGAGCCAGCCAACCAGCGTCACGCCGTCGCAGGCGCCGGCCCCCGTCTCGATGCCCAGCTACGCCAATACGGTGGTCATGCCGCCGCAGGCGGACCAGCCGCGGCCGACCGTCACGGTCGTCCAGCGACAGGAGGCCAAGCCGGTGGG
>MWAR01000276.1 GCA_002068715.1 bacterium ADurb.Bin374 | reverse complement strand
CAGATACAAAACGGGGTGAACCCCGAACTCGAGATCGGCCGGTATCTCACGGAAAAAGCCGCGTTCCCGAATATGGCCCGGGTGGGAGGCGCGATCGAGTACCTCGGGGAAGGCGGGAATACGACGACTCTGGCCATCCTGCAGGAGTTCGTTCCGAACGGCGGCGACTGTTGGAACCACACGCTCGCGCATCTGAAGCGGCTATCCGAAGCCGTAGCCCGTGGAGAAGCGCCGGACAATGGAAATTTTCCCGAGCGGATGGAGCTGCTCGGCGAACGGGTCGGACTGCTTCATGCCGTGCTCGCCGGAACGTCCGGCGATCCAGCGTTCGACCCTGAGCCGGTTTCCGATGATGACTGGGTGGAATGGATGTCGTCGATCGAACGGTCGGCGGTTGAAACCCTGGATGCCTTGAAACGAAGAATCGATTCCATTCCGGAACGGCATCGCGCCATGGTCGAAGAGGTCTGTGCCGCATCCGATCGCATTCGCGACCATGTGAAAACATTCCGCCCTGATCTTGCCTCGATACGCAAGGCCAGGATTCACGGAGACCTCCATCTCGGCCAGATTCTCGTGACGCAGGATGATTTCGTCATCATCGATTTCGAGGGTGAGCCGGCCCGGCCGCTCGCGGAGCGGCGTCGCAAGCATCTTCCGGTGCGCGATGTCGCCGGGATGCTGCGGTCGTTTGGGTATGCTGCGCGAATGACCGTTCAGCACGAGTCCCTCGGAAACGATGAGTTCGATCGCCGATTGTCGGCCATGGCTGAAGACTGGGAACATCGGATCGGCGAAATATTTCTGAGCGGATACTTTCACGGCGCAGGCGACTGCGTAGCGATTCCCCGTGACCGGGATGTGTTCGATTCGCTGCTGAACCTTTTCCTGCTCGAAAAGGTCCTGTATGAGTGTGTCTACGAGCTGAACAACAGACCGGATTGGATCGGCATTCCGATTGCAGGATTGATAAATATAGTAAGAAATATTTATCTGGCATGATGAGGGGCTCATGGGACATCCGTTTTTCGAGACGACGATCTGGATCTGGATCCGCCGGTTCCTGCTGCTGGGACTGGGAATCGTGGCGGCCGGCTTGATTTTTCAATCGAGATTCACTCCGCGCGACATGACTGCCTGCGTTGAGGCTGTCGGATCTCTCGATGGCCTGTCGGAGGAGGAAAAGAGATTTTTCACGCCGGGCGGCGATTTCGATCTGCTCGGACGGCCTCGCCGCGGCGACTGGCTTGCCCAGTTTCCCGAGCGCGGTCAGACCTGGGATCAGTACCGACAGTCTGGGTTCAACCCGTTCGCCCCGCCCCATAATCGCCTGTATCTTCAGCCTCTCGGCGCATTTGCCAGCGGAAGCAGCCTGCTCGAGCGGCTGAAGGAATTCACCGCGGCGTTCTACGCCGCCGATGTGATTCTGCTGCCCCCTGTCGAGATCGCGTCGCAGTCATTCAGAGGCCGCATCAACACCCATACCGGACGGCCGCAGGTGCGCACCGGCGACATTCTCGAATGGCTGAAGGCCCGGCTTCCTGCCGACGCCTACTGCCTTACCGCCGTCACCATGGTCGATCTGTATCCGGATGACAACTGGAATTTCGTCTTCGGCGAAGCCACGCTTGCCGAACGGGTGGGCGTGTTCAGCTTCTGCCGGTACGATCCCGCGTTCTACGGGGAAGCGGCGGGTGCGGGAGACGAAGGCCTCTTTCTGCGTCGCTGCTGCAAAGTGCTGGCGCACGAGATCGGGCACATGTACGGCCTCTATCACTGCGTGCACTTCCGGTGCCTGATGAACGGGTCGAACAATCTTCCCGAGAGTGATTCCCGACCGATGCACGAGTGCCCCGTGTGCCTCCGGAAATTCTGGTCCAACATCCGGTTTTCTCTGGCCGACCGGTATCTGAAGCTTCAGCACTGGTACCGGCAGGCCGGATGGGCCGACGAGGAAGCCTGGATCTCGCGGCGCCTGAAAACCGTTCTGGGCAAGGAATGAAGCGCCTTTTTGCGGGGTCTGTCAGCGGTCGCGGGTGCGCTTCGATTTCGGCGGGGCCCAGCCTGCTTTTTTGCCCTGATCTTTGCGTTTGGGGCTGACCCCGGCGTCGTGCTTTTTCCAGCCTGTTCCCGTTTTTGTCCTGGCAGGTTTGAATTCGGCGTCGCCGGTCTGGTGGTGAGGCGATCGTCCCGTATCTGGTTTTTTCCCGAACGTTTTTCCCCCCGCAAAGCGGGGCTTTTCGACAAACTCGCGCTTTTCACGAGGGGGTCGGGAGACCGGCCGTTCCGTCTCGATGTGATGTGGGCGGGCTGGTTTTTGGGGCCGCTCTGACGATGCTTCAGCCGGCGGTTCCGAAGGTGCCTCTTCGTCGAGGGGCGCGCGCGGAGCTGCGGGGTCGAAGCGCGAGATGCGCAGGCGACGGCCGGCCACCCAGGTTTTGCTCAGGATGCCGAACGAAGAGGCGAACACCTCTTCGGGCAGGTCGACGGTGCTGAACTCGTCGTGAAGTATAATTCGGCCTATATGACTACTGTCGATGCCTGATTCGCCTGCGATGGCCCCGACGATCTGGCCGGGCTTGACCATGTGGCGGCGGCCGACCTCGATGCGGTATCGGGTCATGCCTGGCTCCATCTCCTCGTTGTCGCGATGTACGCGGGGCTTGCGCTCGGCGGCCGGCGGTCGTTCGCGCCGCGGGCGTTCTTCCCTGCCCAGCAGTTCGGCCGACGCGACTTTGATCTCCCGGTATTCTTTCGATTCGGAGAGACGCTTGCGGCGTTCCTCTTTCTGTTTCGCGACCTGTTCGAACGCCCTGTTCGCCGATTCCTCCTCGGCTTTTTCGGTCAGCAGGAAGGACCGGCCCTGCTGGCTCATGAGGGCGAGCGCGGCGGCGACTTCCAATGGAGGAACACCGGCTTCCTTCGAAAAC
>MWAR01000275.1 GCA_002068715.1 bacterium ADurb.Bin374 | reverse complement strand
CATGACAGCGGATTTTGTTCCGCAGGACTCAACAAATTATATCTATCGCTATTGAGCCTGCGTTTCGGGCTGTATGACAACACCCGGTTCCCTGGGTTCGTGAAGCACTTCTTCCTCGTCACCAACGGCTTCGGCGTTGGCAAGATCGTCCTCGCCATCCTCCTCTTCTTCCTCATCCGCGGGAATGATGCCAGCCGCCGGAGAGAACGACCTGCCGGTTTCGACAGCCGCGTCGGGCTTCCGGTAGTCCGCCTGGAAGAAGTCCGGATCGGGAGCGAAGTTCTGCGTGACCGTATCGGCGGTGAGGCCCGAAGCGAACTCCACGCCCTCCTCTTCATCGATCGCAAACGTTCGGCCGCCGGAGTGGATGTGACACTCGTTTTTCGGCACTGCCTCGATGGGATACACCTGTCCGACAACAACTTCCTTCGGACAACCGGCCGAAGCCGGCTTTCCGCTCGTCACACAGATTTTGAGGCGAACGCCGCCATCGGGAACGGGAAAATCGCTTTTCGGGTAATCCTTCAGGACTTTCTCCATGAAAACGCGCCAGATCGGAGCCGCGACCGTGCCGCCGGCTTTCGCATGTCCAAGTGTTTTGGGCATGTCGTATCCAAACTGAACGATCGTCACGAGCTCCGGAGTGAAGCCGTTGAACCAGGCATCGACGTAGTCGTTCGTCGTTCCGGTCTTGCCGGCGACAGCGTGTCCGGCCACCATGGCCCTCTTTCCGGTGCCTCTCTCGACAGCCGCGCGCAGCATGTCGACCAGCATGGCGGCATGAACGGCTTTCATCACCTCGCGAGCATGCGGAAGCGCCTCTTCCAGCACGTTCCCGTCACGATCCTCGACCTTCGTGATGGCGACCGGGGTCGTGTAGATTCCCATGTTTGCGAACACGGCATAGGCGGAAGCCATTTCCAGAGGCGTGAACTGGCCCGATCCGAGAGCGAGCGAGAGATTCGGTTCCATCGGCGAGCTGATGCCCAGCTTCCTGGCGAACCGGATGACCTTGGCCGCCGTCAGCTTGTCGAGCACACGGACAGCCGGAACGTTGAAGCTGTTCATGATCGCCTTGATCAGTGTGACCGCGCCGTGGAACTTGAGGTCATAGTTTTTTGGGGCCCAGACCTTATGCGTCCAGGGGTTGGTGTAGCTGATCGGCTCGTCGATGATGGTGTCGCCGGGAAGGGCCCCGTTTTCGAGGGCGCACCCGTAGACGAAGGGCTTGAACGACGAACCGGGCTGGCGCAGGGCCTGGGACACGCGGTTGAACTGCGATCGTTCGAAGCTGCGGCCGCCGTACATGGCCTTGATGTGGCCGGTTTTGACGTCGAGGCAGACCAGAGACCCGTTCATGCCCGGATCTTTCTCGATCGGCCGGGTTTTCATGATCTCGGCATTGTCCATGGCCTCTTCGGCATACCGCTGATAATCGATATCGACAGTGGTATAGACCTTTAGACCACCGTTATAGACCAGGTTCGCCCCGTATTTTTCCAGGAGCTTGTCGCGCACGTAGGTCACGAAATACGGTGCAAGCATCGTTTCGGTCTTTTCCCTGGCGAGAACGAGCTGCTGCTTCTTCGCCTCTTCGTATTCACCCGGCGAGATGAAACCGAGCTCGACCATCTTCGCGAGGACTAGCTCGCGCCGCTGGCGGTTGTTCTCGGGGTATTTGAACGGGGAAAACGCGACCGGGCTTTTCGGAATGCCGGCGAGCGCGGCGCATTCGAGCAGGGTCAGGTCCTTCGGGTCCTTGTTGAAGTAGATGCGGGCGGCGGCATCGAGACCGTAGGCGCCGTGCCCAAAGTAGATCTCATTGAGATACAGGGTCAGAATCTCTTCCTTGGAATATTTTCGTTCGAGCTGGAACGCCATCATCGCTTCGATGAGCTTTCGTTTCAGCGTTTTCTCGCTCGTGAGGAACGCGTTCTTCACCAGCTGCTGAGTGAGCGTGGAAGCGCCCTGCACGACTTTTCCCGCCTGAATGTTTTTCGCCATCGCCCGCATGATGCCGACGACGTCGATGCCGTAATGCTGATAGAAGCGCTCGTCTTCGATCGAGATGACGGCGTGGCGTATCTTGTCGGGGATCTCGTTCGCCGCGAGAATGCGGGTGCGGTTCTCCTCGGCATGGAGCGACGCCAGGGGGCGGCCCCTGCAGTCGAACAGCTGGGTCGTCAGGTTCGGCCGGTAGGAGCGGTCCGAGACGATGGGGATCTGCTCGGAAAACCCTTTGACGATGCCTATGACGGCGCCCGTCACTACGATGATCGCGATGACGGTCAGGGCGAACCCGAGCTTGAAGAGAAACCAGAGCCATCCGATGATCCACTGGGTTACGGACAGCGACTCTTCTTCGTCGTCGTTCTCGACGTCGTCGATGTTTTGCGTTTCGAGAGGCTCTTGCTCGTGCGGTCTGATCATACATGCTCCCACAATTCGTGAAAACGGCAGAGTACTACACATTCATCGGCAGATTCAATACCTCCGGCAAGATCAAACCGATTCTTCTCCCGGGTCTCTCACAGGACTCATTCCGACCGGTTCGGGTTCCGAACTTTTCCCG
>MWAR01000274.1:0-5000 GCA_002068715.1 bacterium ADurb.Bin374 | reverse complement strand
ACCCTCGAACTCGATCTTCAACCAAGATCCTCTACTATCAAGATACGTGAATAGTAGAGGGGGGCAACCCCCTCCACCCTTTTCCTGGTGTCCATGGCGCCGGGGTCACACCCGATCCCATTCCGAACTCGGAAGTTAAGCCCGGACGCGCCTATGGTACTGCACGGGCAGCTGTGTGGGAGAGTAGGTAGATGCCAGGGTTATGAACCGCCTGGGGCCAAAAGCCCCGGGCGGTTCTGTCTTTAGCCGGAAAATTTCACCACAACGACAACGCACCACAGAGACACCGAGACACAGAGAAAGAATCCGCAGATGACGCAGATTCCGCTGATATATATATAACATCATACAATTTAATCCGATGTGGGGGCGGGTTTCAAACCCGCCCCTACGCTACGCTTGCGAGCCGCCTCGGCGAGATGAGCGTTATCTCTTGCAATATTAATCCTCCCATACGTATAATTCGCGCCATGCGAACCATCTTGTGCCTCTCACTATTGTGGAAGCTCCAGTATTTTTGGCATGTCTCGAATTGCTCCCCTCTGAGTTTCAATCTCGGATATATCGGATTTGGCATGGCCGGAATCATCTTCCTCGCAGCTGCTTTCGGTTGGCTTTGGAACGGCAGGTGGCAAGTTCCGCTTCTGGCACTCGCAAATATCGTCGTCGGCTTCATCCTTTGGGGAACTCTCATCTGTTACAGGATTTTCGGTGAGCCACTCTCGTTCGATATGATGGTATTTGCCGATCATCTGCACGATGTCCGGGATAGTGTCTGGTCACTTTGTCAACCGAGAGATGCGGGGTTGTTCCTGATTGATCTGGCATTGATCGTTGTCTTCGCATCTCCGCGCATCATTGAGAAAATCGCGCGCATCGATGCACGTGTGAATCAACTCCCGAGGCGCTGGGCAATGACGTGCTTTGTGGCTCCCTTGATTATTGGGCTCTTGAGCATGGAACCACAAGGTCCGTGGTGGGAGCCATTTTCTCGAAGCCATGCCGTTGGCATGATGACGTTTTCGCCGATCGTATATTATCCCATTGAAGGTATTCGACATGTATATAGGCGGCTTTTTCCGCCACATGCCACTCCGGAAGATCGTTCAACGATTATTTCATACCTTCATGCAAGAGAAAAACAGAGACAACAGCTCAAATACGATATTCCATGGAGTGATGGATTCTCGGGGAATGTTGCGAGTGCCGCCCCTAATGTGATTTTCCTGCAGGTTGAATCGCTCATGGGAAGCGTTTGGAACAGACGTATTGCTGGGATGCCGATAATCCCTAACTTGGAAAGATTAGCGAGTGAAGGAATACTTTTGCCCAATTTTCACTCGCAGGCTATATCTACCTCTGATTCGGATTTCGCGGCTTTGACTTCTTTGTATCCTCGGGAAACTCTGATTGCACATTTTGAGCACTATACAAATATATTTGTTTCACTTCCCAAAATCCTGGGAAATCTGGGATATTCGACGTTTTGGTCGAACGGTGTTCGCCGACATTTATGGAATACCGCAAAAATGAATCTGAGTCTCGGATTCAAAAAATCTCTCTATCTTGAAGATTTTCCTGAATTGCCGGTGGTGGGGATTGGTTTGGAGGATAAGAAATATCTGGAGAAGATGGAAGATGTGGTGGCGTCGCTTCCAAAGCCATTTTTTGCGATGATCATGACATGTACTTCTCATCATCCGTTCAATTTTGATGAAATCCCGAAAACGTGGAATGACTCTCAGATCAATGATTCTGACCCGCAATGGCGCGCGTATGTAAATGTCATTCATTACGCAGATGAGGCGATCGGAAAATTCATCGCGGATTTGAAGATGCGGGGGTTGCTCGAGAACACGATCCTGGTCATTTATGGCGATCACCAGGTCATGTCGCCAGTCCGCCGAGAAGCTCTGATGCAGGAATATGGGCGGCTTCCGGATGCCGACAGGGTGATCCGTTTCGTGAACGCCAGGAGCCCGGCCATCATTCATGCACCGTGGTTATTGAAACCCGGCATCAACAGGCGGTTTTGTGGTCAGATCGATCTGGGGCCAAGTGTTCTTCAGCTTCTGGGAATCCATCAGCCAACAGTTTTTCTGGGAGAAAGTATATTCACCGTTGGCGGGGGCCAGGTCGCTGGGAAGCACTTCATCGGCCGGGCTCCCGGGTTCCTGTTTGGAGGAAGGAATCTCAGTGGACCGGGGTACAGATGGGCTTTTCAGGAACCGGGTTTCAGTCCTGTGTCCCTTCCCGAGCCTGTGAACCAACTCGAAGAGGATCAGGAAATCTCGGAAATGATGATCACAAGGGACCTTTGTACCCCAGAATCCCTGATGGGCAGCGAGCAGAAATGATGCTCTCAGTTTGGCGACGGAGCTACTCGATTCGTTTCAGAATGCTGCCCGGGAAATAATGGGACAGGATCCGGTCGAACGAATATCCACGCTTCGCCATGCTCTGGGCACCTGTCTGGCACATGCCGACGCCGTGTCCGAAGCCGGCGCCGGTCAGTGTTCCTCCAGTGATGAAACCGAGAGGGTCCTTCGTCCAGTCGGCGATGAAGCAGGAGCTCTTCAGGCCGCCGAAGAGTTTGCGGATATTCAGTTCCTTCATGACGGTCTTAGAGCCGCGTTCACCGACGAACGTCAGGCGATACATCCGGCCTGAGACGCCGCGGGCGACATCGGTGATCGACTTGATCCGTCCGATGCCTAGACTGTTCACGATGGCATTCCAGTCGAATCCCGACAGGGATTTCTTCCAGCGATAGTTGTTTCCACCCTCGACGGATGCATCGCTGCACCAGGCGGCGCGAGGGTTGGTAAGAAAGTCGGTTACCTGCTTCTCCTCGGAAAGGTCGAGGGCCGGAGGAGTGTCGGTGTCCCAGACGCCGCGCAGGATCGGGTTGGGCTCGGTGGTCCAGACATACTGATTGGACTCGCCATGACCACCGCAGTTGGCCGCGTAAACGGCATCGACAAGATGGCCGGAAGAATCCGCGAGAACGCAGCCGCGGGTAGGTGCAATCTTCTGGGCAACCGCCTGCGACATGGCGGATTCTCCGGAAAATACCTGACAATGCTGTTCGGAACAGGTGTCGAAACCTTCGCCGATGTGGCGTGTGCCGATCTTCGCAAGAATCTCCGCACGTGCGGCACAGGCCTGGGCCTGAAGTGCGCCGATGGCGGCGTTCCCGGAAATCTCGGATGGGACGACCCCGGCGAGGACGTTTTCAAGAGAGGTGTTCAGAACGGCGTCGATGGCATCCTCGGCTCCCCAGCGGATCGTCATCCGGCCTCGATATGTGCGGTCGGCGAAGCCGTGCCACGGGTACCCGACGGCATATTCGACCTTTTTCAGAAGAAGGGTCTGTTCGGGAACAAGATACAGTTCCCGGCCTTCGGCGACCATTTCCCCGTTGACGGCGAGAGTCAAGCGCCCCTGGGACCGGCTGACGACTTCCACGTAGATCCAGCTCGATTTTCCCTGGGCGGAGAGTCTGTCGACGAGAGTCTGGGCTTCTGATTGGGTAGGGAAAACCCCGACTTCCACCATGCCGAGACGCCCGTCGTGAAGAACCGATTTTCCATCCTGTGACATCAGCGGCTGGCCGATCGTGAGAATTCTGGCAGGGAAACCCAGCGCCTTCCATTCCGATTCGAAAAAGGCAAGTTTTTCGGTTTCATCGGCCCGGGCAGAAGCGGTCATCACATGATACCGCTTGACGGCTTTCTTCTCGAGAACCCCGGTGACCTTGGCCGTACTCGTTCCTCCGATACGACCGTTTTTTCCGTTCATGTCCCAGACGAGGCCAGATCCGGCCGTGAACTCGAGGGCCGTCGCATACTGGGCGACCTTGATGTTGATCAGGCGCTCCCCTGATGCCGTTTTGGCAAGAGCGAAAACACCGGAGAGGCAGAGCAGTGTGATCGAAAAATAACGAAGAATATATGATCGGAAGAGGGCTGAACGGAAGTTCATGAACGGCTCCTTCCAGAGAATGCGTACCCCTGTGATGATGATGAAATAAGTTTACTGAAAATATTCCCATCCGTAAACCCTTCTCTCCGGGGAGGACTGGAGGTGAGTGGCCAGATGATCCGGGGGTGGATTGTTTTGAGTGCTTTCGGTATAATTTAGAAAAGCATTTCTGCGAGGAGTTGAGAATGAAGTATTGGTCGCGGATCTGGTTCTGTTTCTTGGTTGTACTGCTGGTGTTGGCCGTTCCGACCGCCCGGGCCGATGAAGACCCGCCCAGCTACAGGATATCCGTTACACCGGCGTTCGAGGTTTCCGGAAAGAATTACGGCTCCTTCGAGACCCCGGTGTACGAACTCGACGAACCCCTCGATACGCTCATGGTCGCTGCCGATGTCGAAAAAGCGCCCGGCGCGACGGTGAACTCGTATGTCCGCTTCCGCTACGCGAAGACCGGTCGCTGGAGCCGCTTCGAAGCGTTCGATGCCGAAGCGCATTTTGCCGATGTGAATCCGGTTTCTGCTTGGCAGATGGTGTTCGTCGTCTACGATCCCTCGATGGGAACGACCCGCGTGAACCGCTATATCGCCCAGGGTCGCCGGATGGGCGAAGAGATGATGGAAGCCGTGATGGCCAAGACCGTGCCGCTGCCCGTCGCCAACGTGTGCCCCAAGCCGCCGGTCGTCTCGCGTGCCGAATGGAAAGCGCGCCCGGCGAAGGGAGAATACCGGATTCAGACCCCGCTGAAGATCGTCCTGCACCACAGCTGGCAGCCGGCTCAGGCCCAGTATAAGGGCGCCGCCACGATCCGCGGAATCCAGAACTACCACATGGATGATCCGAATACCGGCTGGGCCGACATCGGCTACCATTTCCTGATCGGGCCCGACGGCGTCATCTACCAGGGCCGCCCCGAAAACGCTCTCGGCGCGCACTGCCCGCCCAACACCAACATGGTCGGCATCTGCATGATCGGCAACTACGATCCGGGCGCCGACCCGGTGAACGCGAAGATGGAA
>MWAR01000273.1 GCA_002068715.1 bacterium ADurb.Bin374 | reverse complement strand
CGAGGCCGAGCTTTTTCACCGTTGCATCGATGCCGGGATGTTCGCGCAAAGCGGCCAGAAGCGGGCCAAAATCATCCCCCTTCCATTCGATCGCCAGCTCGTCGATTGTCGGATCGGCGAGATTCACCACGGCGCGGGCCTTTCCGGGGAAACCGAACAGCTTCAGCGTCGCGTCAGCCGCGAGTCGCGACGGCCTGCCCAGCGACAGGTCGAACGGTTCATCGGTTTCGAGCTCGAGTTCGACGTCATCGAGCCACCAGGATTTCTTTCCACGCCGGAGGCGAAGTTTATTTAAATGCATAGCTATATTCTGCGATCCAGTTGCCGAGGTGAGCCGGGCCTCGAGAACCCTGTCGCCCGAGACGTCGAGCGAATCGAATCTGGGAGTTCCGTTCAGGCCGAGACTGTTCCAGAACCTGTCACCCGAAATTACGAGCGGTTTCCCTCCATCGAGCCGGGAAACGACCGCCATTGTATATGAACCGATTTTTTTGTTTCCCGCCTGGACCGCGATGCGGCCGGATGCCTCGGTAACGAGCGAGCCCAGCGTCGCGGATACGCTGGCAAGGTCGATCGTTCCGCTCGAAAGTCGCATGAGGCCTCCGAGCCGAAGCCGGGCGTCGGAATGTTGCCGGCTGACAAGACCGGCGCCGCCAAGGTCGACGAGGGCATGCCCCTGCCCAATGCCCTCGGGGCCGGGCAGTTCGGCCTCGATCCGAAGAGGACCCACGAGATCGACCCGTGAAAAGTATTCCGAAAGTTTGCCGACGACGGCTCGGGGAAGCAGTTTGATAGGAACGATGTCCCAAAGGCTTCCGCCCTCCCTTATCCCGGCATCGAACCGGAGGGTGCCGTAGGAGATCATGCCGCGCTCACGGAGCCGATCTAGGCGCATCCCGGCATGGCCGGCGTTCCGGCTTACATGGGCCTGGATCGTGGTAAGCATCTCGCTCTCGGATTTCCATCGTCCCTCGATCGTCATCCGCTCGCCGCCGAGATCCGAAGAAAAGCTGGCGAAGGCGTTTCCGGGGACGGTGAAATCGATGCCGCCGACGTGCGATGTCGGCAAACTCGCGATAAACCCGTCACACCTGGTGATGAGCGCCTGTCGGTTTTGGAGACGGGCGCCGATGTTCAGCCGCTCGAGGGGAATAATTCCGGGAAGCAGGAAATCGAAGCTCGCGACGCCGATTTCGATGCGCGACTCGACGAGCTGTGCCCCTTCCGTAGACGACGCCGTCATCTTCACCGCACCGCAGATCTTCGCGCCTTCCGGCAGAAGAGTCTGAAGCGGGGAAAGATCGCCGAAATCGAGAACGCCGGAAAGGTCCCGCATGCGTTCGAGAATGGAATCTCCGGTCCTCGAGACGATGAAGCGCACGTTCATCCGTTCCTTTTTCCTCCGGTCGAACATGCTCACGAAGCGGCCCCGCTCCCCGATGTTCCTGATCAGGAGATCGACTCCCTGTTTGAGGACGTCCATGGACGCGGTGACGTCGCCCGACGCCCGCGTGCGACTGATTTGCATCGTCAGCCATGTGGGATCATCGGGCGTCGAGAGGCGAAGCACGTGGGAAATGAAATCGGGATGCGGATACTTTCTCAGCAGGAGGTTCAAGCCTGCGATCTGGACGTTTCCCGGCGGAATCCGGAGGAGCTTCATCAGGGTCTGATCCGGGAAGAGGTCGCGCGGTTTCGGGATCAGCAGGCTGACGTTTTTCAGCTCGATGTGCTGGAGATATCTGTCGGCGATCTGCTCCGTCAGGTCCTCTTCGGTCACAGGTTCCGTCGATGATGCCGTTGTTGTCGATGTCGTCGTCGTCCCGACCGTCGTTTCCTCGGGGCGGCGGGGGGACGAAAAGTTCCAGTTGGCTCTTCCCTCGCTGTCACGGGCAAGCACGACCGACGGATCGATCACAATAAGCCTCTCGAGCACAATGCGCCCGAGAAAGACATCCCAAAGCGAGTATCGAAGGGCGATCCGCGGGATCGAGAGCAGCAGCCCCCCCGTTTTGACATGCGGATTCTGAACGACGAGGTCCTGGATCTCGATGCCGGAAATGAGATCACCGGAAATTTTTCTGACCGTGAACGGTGTTTTGCCCCTGGCAAGCTCCATCAGGCCCTGTTTGACATGCCCCTCGATCACGTTGCTGTTCAGACGGATGAAGTTGAAGATGAAAATACCGGCAAGCATCGCCAGGACGAAGGCGCAGAACATCAGCAACCTCCGCAGGATCACCCGGCGACGCCTGATCTGGATGTGACCGGCCAGCCGCTCGGCCCGCCGGCGCTCCAGTTCCTGAGCAATGTCGTCAAGCTGCGTTTTTTTCGGGTCTACCATGAAGGGGGTCCGTGCTTCGTCCTCTCGGGGCTGCGATCATATGCCGATATCGGGCCCGGTTTTCTACGTTAGCACAAACGCTCCGTTTTTTCCCCGTCTTCGCTCCGGGCTTGACTCGGCCCTCTTCTGCCGATACATTACCTACGCATGATCACGCCCGACCAGATAATCGGAAGACACTACAAAATCATCGCCCAACTGGGCGTCGGCGGCATGGGACAGGTGTACAAGGCCCTTGACGTCAATCTCGGTCGGGAAGTCGCCATCAAGTTTCTCCTCGAGGCGGACTCGAACGAGGAGATTCGCCAGCGGTTCATCAACGAAGGCCGCGTTCTCGCGACGATCACCCACCGCGCCGTCATCTCGGTGTATGCATCGGATATCGATGAAGGGCTGAACGTCCCTTTTCTGGTCATGGAATTCGTCGACGGAAAGCCGATCGACCATCTCCGAGAGCAGTATCTCGAAAACCGGACACTTTTGTTCGAGCATTTCGTCGAGCTTCTCGACGGCATTTCGGCCTGTCATCAGAAGGGTATTATTCACAGAGATATTAAACCTGCCAATATACTCGTGAACCGCGAAGGCCAATTGAAGATTCTCGACTTCGGCATCGCAAAGACGGCGAAAAAACAGACAAAGACAGGTGTCGCTCTCGGAACGCCGCATTACATGGCTCCCGAGCAGTGCCTCGGAAAAGCGGACGTCACTCATAAGGCCGACGTCTACGCCATCGGCGTCATGCTCTGGGAATTCCTCACGGGCAAGCTTCCCTTCGACGCGGGTGATTCCGCGGCGGACCCGGCCCTCGCCATCGCTCTTATGCATCTGAACGAGCCTCCGCCAATGGAGGTCGTCACATCGAATCCATCCATCAGCCGGTTCGCCGACCTCCTCGTCCGCATGCTGGCGAAAAAGCCGGCCGACCGTCCAGAAGTGAACGAGGTCATGGAGACGCTTCGCAAGGAGCTTGTCTGCACGCTCCCCTCTGCGACGACCAGCCCGGCCGGCGTCGTGCCGTCGTCCGCGTCCGGCCGACGAGGCGCCATCAGGCTCATCGGTGACATCTACCAGATCCAGCGCGAGCTCGGAAGCGGTGGAATGGGAACGGTTTTTCTCGCCCTCGATACG
>MWAR01000272.1 GCA_002068715.1 bacterium ADurb.Bin374 | reverse complement strand
CCCCGCCGTCATCGGCCTCCTCGGGGTCTCTGCAGCAGAGAATCGTGTCCGAAGCCAGAAAACTCATCGGAAGCACCCAGTTCCGGACCGCCGACGTCGATTATGGCAATCTCGCCTGCGCCAAGGTTGTCACCACGGCCCTCAAGAACGCCGGCGCGCTCGACAGCGTCTCCCTGAACTGTCGTTCGACGGTCGACATGCTTCACGCGAAAGGCTGGAAAGACGTTTCGGCGCCCCCCTACAAGGAAGGCGACGTCATTCTCTGGAAAACCTACGATTATACCGGCGACGGCGTTAAGGATCCCGACACGCACATTGGCATCATCGTGAAGGAAGGCAACAGTTACATGGCGATGAATAACTCGTCTCGCCTTCGCACGCCGCGCCTCTCCGAGCCTTCGTCGATCGGGCCGGTCACCCGGGTCATGCGGAAAAGCTGAGCCGGATTCTACATTCCGAACACATCGAGGACACCATGCACGGGAATAAAACAGTGAAACACACCGGACTCGGGCTTCTTATCGCCGGAGTTCTTGCGTCAGCATGCTGGGGGGCCCCCCCCGGATGGGAACTCAAATACGGCACGGGCCAGGCACAGGTCGGGTATTACAACGACAAGGTGAACCCGAAGATTGAGGAAGCCTCACCCCTCGGGCCCATGGCGTTCCGGCTCGACGATGGAGACCTCTGGCTGGCCGATTCGATCGGCGGTCGTCTTCTCTGGCTCGGCGCCGGCGGCGCCCTCAAAGCCGCAATGAAGGTCCCGGGCGTCGGTACCGATACGCTTCTCGAGGATATCGCTCTCGTCGAAAACCAGGCCGGCAAGGTCGATGCCGCCTGGGTGGCGGATGGCGCTGACCTGTTCGTAAGAAAACTATCCGTTCCGGCCGGCAAGGAAATCGCGCGGGTCGGCGGCAGAGGTCAGAAGCCCGGTCTGTTCACGCAGATCCACCAGCTGGAAGTCGGCCCGACCGGCAGGCTGTACGTCGGCGACTTCGGCCGGTCCGTCATCGCCGTATTCGATTCGGCAGGTAAACTCCTTCGCGAGATCCCATGGGAGCGCTCGGGTTTCGCCGTCGATGCGCAGGAGCGGCTCTCCACCATCGTGTATATCGAGGGCGCAGGATATGTCTGGCAGCGGTATTCGGCGGACGGCCGGCTCGAGAAGGCCGTCCATCTGGGTCTGCCCGCTCTTCAGAATCCGCGCCTCTGGTGGCACGAGCAGGATGGCGGGATCGCGGTGTCGTTCATTCCGGCCGGAGGGTTTCGCGGCGTGGTCACGATGTATTCCTTCGGTCCCGAAGGCGCCCTGCTGAAAAAGCTCACCGTCAGGCCTCCCCAGGCCATGAACCGGTATCTCTCGCGAGGGGAAGACGGCGTTGTCTGGTGTGCCGCCGCCGACCTCGACAAGGCCCCGAAGGGCGCCTTCAGGATCATGTCTCTGAGCGCGGAGGGTGACAAGTGAAACGAACCGCCGAAGCAGTGTTCCTCGCAATCGCGCTTGCCTGTGCGACGTTCCCGGCCATGGCGGCCACCGAAGCTCAGAAGTCTCCGGCGAAGGCACCGGCTGTCGATCCCTGGGCCGCCCTGAAGATCAGGAAAGAGACCGTGGCGACGCTTCCCGGCATCGATCCCGCGGCGGTCGTCGGCATAAGGACCTTCGCGAAAACGGCCGTTCTGATGTACAGAGACGGTCGCGAATCCAGAACGGACCTCATCACCGGAAAAACCACTCCCGCAACGGCGATCGAAACCGCCGGAAAAACCGTGCTCGACTTCGCCCTGAACGGCGGCAAGATCGTTGCGCTGACGTCCGACGGAACACTGATCGGGGCGAAGCCGGTCGACTGGCCCGCAGGTCCATTCGCCGCTTGCAGGATCGATATCGCGAACGGCGAGGGTTTTCTCTCGGGCGGCACGAGATCCTTCTATCTCGCTCCTCGGGCGACCGATTCCGTCGTCATTCCCGGAAACTACCTCTCCATGCCTCTGCGTGACGGCTTTCTGTGGAGCATGACGCGCCCCGGCCTGCGGGCCTGGGAGGCGTCGCTCATCGACGGGTTCGGCAACCAGATGAAGAAGATTTTCAAGTTCTCTCCCGAGTTCGATCCGACCGGGGTCTCACTCGGGCCGACCGGCCCCGAGGGCGAACTGCTCGTCTCCTACTTCGTCGGCGCATCCCGCGAAGTCGCCCTCGTAGGCCAGAATGGGCGGATGCTGTGGAAACTGCCGGTTTCCGCCCCGGTCTGCTCGCGCGATCTCGCCTGGGATGCCGGCGGAGCTCTTCTCGTGCTCGAACGAGAAGGAAACGACCTCGTCCTGAAGAGGATCGCCTTTGAAGTCCCTCAGGGCTGATATAATATATTGTAAAATAGAACTCCCCGGCCCATGAAGGCCGGGGAGTTCCGTTTTCGGCCGGAATATTCCATCATGAAGAGTACAGAAAGAACGACTGCCTTTCGGCTGCGAATGCGGCATGTTCGGCGTTAGCCCGGGCTTCGATTTCAGACGGGGGAGCCCCGGCAATGAGGAATTCCCTGACCCAGGAGGTTCCGGCGAGGAGGTCGAAAAACGGGTGCAAAAGAGTCGGCCGCGTCGTGAACTCGATTCGACCGGGATGTGACCGCATGAAGGCCGACAACGTCCTGATGCCGATTCCGAACGCATCGTGCAGGACCGGCGAGTCGGTGTCCAGGCGGATGCCCCGGCACTCCTCGCCTTGGAATTTCGAAAAGGTCGGTCTGAACGAGACCGGCGTGACGCGGACGTCTTCCGGCAGAAGCGGGGCCAGGGCTTCGATCCAGGGCGCGGGATCGACCCACGGGGCGCCGAGAATCTGGAATGGCGCTTCCGAGCCCCGGCCTTCGGAGAGATTCGTGCCTTCGTACAGGCACGTGCCCGGATAGAACCGGGCGGTGGTGGTCGTGCACATGCTCGGCGAGAGTTTCACCCAGGGGACCCCGAGCCGTTCAAAAGGGGTTCCGCGCCGGTAGGCGCGACACTGCCAGACGCTCAGGAGAGCGGCGCGTTCGAGACGGGAATTCCACCAGCGGGCCAGTTCGCCCGGCGTGAGGCCGTATCTGAGGGGAATCGGCAGATGCCCGACGAAGGATTCGAAGCCGGGCCGGAGTATCG
>MWAR01000271.1 GCA_002068715.1 bacterium ADurb.Bin374 | reverse complement strand
CGGCAAAGCCGCCGGATTCGAACTCGGCACGGGCATGTACGTCAACCCGAGCATCCCGGAAACCAGCGCGCAGTTCCTCCGCGAAGCCTCCCCTCCCCCGGTCACCTCATCACAGGAATGACGAGATCGTTTCACCACAGAGTCACAGGGGTTCTCCCGGGGCATCACGATACCCCCGACATGCGCCCGGGAGACGGGAGATGTCATTCCGGCACTGAATCCCAGGGGTTGGCGGGTTGGTCGTTGATGAAGACCCAGAAGTGCTGATCGTGCGCGATGTCGCCGTAGGCCCAGAAGTTCCAGCCCCAGCCGTCGTGGAATTCGGCCATTTCCCATCCTGGACCGAGCTGTTCCTGTATGATCCGGTTGGCTTCCTCCAGGGACGTCAGCCTCGAGCCTTCCACGGGCTTCGTCAGGGCGATCACGCCGCCCGACCATTGATAATACTCGCTTTCGATCACCAGCGACTCGGGCTTGGGCAGCTTCTTGCGTTTGATGGCGAGAATGGGCAGCAATGCCGTACAGGGGGTGTCGCCTCTGTAGGCATCGGTCGTATCGTGTCTTCCGACGCATGAAAGATCACCGTCCTTCTTTTTCAGCACCCATGTCATTCCCCGACGGACCTTCCCGAGCTTCGGTTCGGTTTCGCCGCCCGCCGGTTGCTGAGCTTGCAGCGCCGGCAACCAGAGCAGGAACGCAAGAACAAGAAAATATCGCATGATATTCACAAAATGTTTCCTTTCCTTCGGCGTCATCGCGTCGTAAGCCTCAGAAGGCGGGCGAAGGCGTCGAGAGCGGCGGGAATGCGGTTCTCGTCGGTTTCGAGCGGATTCGAGAGCTGGCGAATGTCCTCGATGATCTCGAGCATGTCCTTCGCCTTCGCCGGGTCGGTCTGGGTGTATTCCTGGTAAGCCTCGATCGGGGTGAGAATCCGGCCATCCTTCATCCGGATACATTTCACCTTCTCGAGGAACCCTTTCGCGTCGAGAATGAGAAAATACGAGATGGCTCGGGCAGGGTCCTCGATGTAATCGGTTCCTTCAAGGGCCGGGGCATAGGTCTTCAAGGCGTCTTTCGTCATCTCGTTGATCGTGCGGCCGTCGTTCGTGAGCCGCATCCGGCCGAGCATCTCGATCATCTGACGGTGTCGTTCACGCTCCATTGCCGGATCCCGTTTCTGGCGGTTCCGGAAATAGTCGCGTGCCTGGATCAGCCGCTCGATGACGGGCGCAGTCAGCTTCGGGTCACGCAACCCCTTCAGCGTCTCCCTGGCCGACCGGCCGCTCTGGTCCACCCAGGTCATGAACTGATCGGATTTCTCCTTCTGCATGCAGTGGAAGCATCGGTCCCGGCCCAGCAGCGTAGGCGCGCCGCACTCCCGGCAACGTCCGTCCCGGACGTTTTCCCCAAGCTCGTTCCAGGTTCTGCTCGCCCAGTCCTGGATGCCGTCAGCCCCCGACGCGATCCCGTCCTTCACGGGAAGGGCCCACGAGGCGATCCGCTCGCCCCATAGGGACATCGACGAATCGGAGGCCGTCTTCCCACTCCATTCACCGGTGAGAGATGCAACATTCCAATCGCGGTACCATGGGCTTGCCGACGCACTCGCCTCCGCGCTTTCCGTGCGTTCGGCCATGGTGGCGATGTCGGCAGCCGCCGCGGGGCACAAAGAGAACCATATATATATCAGTATAAATACATATTTTCCGCTCACATGTATCCCTCCGGCTCTGGTCCCAGGGGCTCTCGTTACGGGCCTTCCGACCTCCAATACCAGGCGTCGTTGAAATGCGTCGCCATCCAGCGGAGGTTCCGATCCAGGATGACGTCGCCGGGCGGCAGATCTGTCCGAAGAACACGACAGGGGTTCGTTCCGATGCCGTCGGCGATCTCGTCGAGCGGAAGACGTGCCTTCTCGTGCAAGACGGGAATGCAGTCGACGAGGCTCTTTCCGCCGCCAAACAGATGGCCGCCGACATATGTGCAGCGACCGTCACGGATCTCCAGGCGCGTGCCGTAGGCTTCGTATTCGCCGTTCGGAAGACCGAGCGGGCAGACGCCGTCAGATACGAAGACAAGCCGTTCCGGTCCGAGAATACTGCTGGTCATGGCAACGATATCGGGCGATACATGAATCCCGTCCGCGATCAGTTCGACCATGACGTCGTGATAGGTGAAAACAGCCGAAACGGGCGTTGGTTCTCGATGCGTAAATGGCTTCATCGCGTTGAACAGATGCGTGACATGGTCGATGCCCGACTCGAGCGCCCAGAGCGCCGTCCGGTGGTCGGCGTCGGTGTGGCCGAGGGCCGCGCGGATGCCGTGCCGGGGCAGTGCCGCGATCAGCTCCGCGGCGCCGGGCAGTTCGGGGGCGACCGTCACCAGCCGGATCAGTCCGTCTGCCTGTCTTTGCCACCTGAGCACGGCTTCGAGATCCGGCTTCATCAGGAAACGTTCCGGATGAGAGCCACGGCGGGCAGGCGAAAGGAAGGGACCTTCGAGATAGATTCCCAGGATGGCGGGCGGCTTCTTCCGCCGAGCCGCGACGATCGCGATGTCGGCCAGGGCTTTCATCCGCTGCTCTTCGGAGCAGGTGATCAGGGTGGCGACGATGCCGGTCAGGCCCGTGGGAATGAACGCGTCGAGCATCGTCTCGATGCGGTCGGGATCGCCGAAGCAGAAGTCCCAGCCGAACCCGCCGTGGATATGAAGGTCGATCAGTGCCGGGAATCTGTATCCATCGATCTTCGGCTCCTCGGGAGGCGTCGGCATCGTCAGATCACAGATCGATCGTCCAGCCAGGAATTCCGGCGGATGGGACCCGCTGCGTACATCCGATGTCATACGTTCACTCCTTCTCCGCGCCGGCCGCCGCACCCGGCTTCATTCATGAGTTCCCCGACGGGAATCAACAACGCCCGACGTTGCAGGAAAAACGGAACCGCCTCGATTCCGCAGTCACGCAGGAGCCGGAGCATCTCGAACACGCCCGTTCCAACGCTGTTGGGGCGATGAGCATCCGATCCGATCGTCACCCGTCTTCCGCCGAGTTCGACATACCGTTTCAGGATCTCTTCCGAGGGATGCATGCG
>MWAR01000270.1 GCA_002068715.1 bacterium ADurb.Bin374 | reverse complement strand
ACGTACATGCCTGCGCCGATGGCGAGGCCGATGGCGGCGACGAACCACAGGGAAGCGGCGGTAGTAAGCCCCTTGATCGTGTTGCCCAGCCTGATGATGGAACCGGCGCCCAAAAAGCCTATGCCCGAGACGACCTGAGCCGCAATGCGCCCCGGATCTCCGGTCCGTTCCTGCAAGTACTGGGCGGGAAGCCAAATCGAAAGCAGCATGAGCAGAGTCGAACCCAGACAGATCAGGATGTGGGTGCGCAGGCCCGCGTTCTGCTTGCGCCGGGCACGCTCGAAACCGATGATGCTGCCGGCAAGGAGCGAAGCGCCGAGTCTGAGTACGGCGACCGAATCCGTTATCGCGTTCGTACCGAAAAACATGTCCATAATTGAATCCTTCTATCATGCAGACAGTGCGGCTGCCGCGTCACTCTTCGGGCAGCACCCGCACCAGGCTTTCCTTCACCGAAATCGACACTTTCGATCCCTCGGGCCATACGGCCCGGTTCGCAGGATCGTCGATCTGCGCAAGCATTTCGCCGTACGGAGTCGACATCCAGGTTTCGACGCTGGAGCCGAGGTATATATTCGTCGTCACCGTTCCGTCGACGAGCCCTTCTCCCGGCTCTCCAAGCCTGAGCGACTCGGGGCGGGCCATCAGCGCGGCTTTGGAACCGCTTCGGATATCTGCATCGCCCGGCTTTTCACCGCCAAGGCGCGCTTTTACCTTTTTGCCACCGACAGAACATACCGCTTCCATGCCGTCGACGCTTTCGACATCGGCGGGGAAAAACGCGACTTTACCCACAAAGCCTGCGACGAATTTGGAGCGGGGATTTTCGTAAATGTCGGACGGCTTGCCCATCTGCATGATCTCGCCGTTGCGCATCACGATAACCTTGTCGGAAAGGCTCATCGCCTCGACGCGGTCATGGGTCACGTACACGGTCGTATTGCCGAGCTTCTTCTGGATGCGCTTGATCTCGACCCGCATCTGCTCGCGAAGGAGCGCGTCGAGGTTCGAAAGCGGTTCGTCAAGAAGGAGCACTTCCGGCTCGACTATAAGGCTGCGAGCGAGGGCGACCCGCTGCTGCTGGCCGCCGGAAAGCCTTCCGGGCGTGCGGTCGGCAAGATCGGAAAGCCCGACCATCGCCAGGGCGTCGGCAACCCGCCGCGCAATCTCGACCGGAGAGACCTTGCGCAGCTTCAGGCCGTAGGCGACGTTATCGCCCACGTTCATGTGCGGGAACAGACCGTAGCTCTGAAAGACGGTAGCCGTATTCCGCTTGTTCGGGGGCAGCATCGTCACGTCGGCCTCGCCGATCCTGATGGCGCCCGAAGTCGGCAGCTCGAAGCCCGCAATCATGCGGAGCGTCGTCGTTTTGCCGCAGCCAGACGGCCCGAGCAGCGTAACAAGCTCGCCCGGTTCGATCGTGAAAGTCGAGTCCGCTACCGCGACGACATCCTTTTTCCCCTTCATGTTGGGGTATATTTTCGCGACATGGTCCAACGAGACCGCAACGCTGTTTCCCATAATCAGTTTCTCCTCGATAAAAAGCTGCCGGCATTCGTCGCCGGGTCAGGATACGATGTTTTTCTCCATGGCGCCGTCGTCGCGAACCAGCAGGTTCATCACGCCGAACGCGGCGAATACGATTCCGATAAGGGCCGTAGCGAGCACGCTCGCAAGCCCGAACCGCAGATTCTCCGAAAAGTTGTAGATCTGCACGGTCAGGTGGTACCAGCGGGCCGAGATCAGGAAGATGATCGCCGAAACGGCCGTCATCGAGCGGACGAAGGTGTACGACATGCTCGAAATGAACGACGGACGCAGGATCGGCAGAACGATGGTCCGGAACACCGTAGCCGAATCGGCGCCGAGGTCCTGTGCCGCCTCCTCGATGGAGGGATCGACCTGGCGGAGGTTCGCGACGCCGCCCTCGAGACCGACCGGCAATTCGCGGATCACGTAATTGATCACGATGATCGCGGCGGTGCCCACGAGCACGAGCGGCGCCTTGTTGAAGGCGAGAATGTAGGAAATGCCGAGCAGGGTGCCGGGGATCGCGAACGGCGTCATCAGCGTCGCTTCGAGAATCCTCTTGCCGAGGAACGTTTTGCGGACCAGAATGAGGGCGCCGATCATCGACAGGATTCCGGCAACCGGCGTTGCGAGGGCCGCGAGCGTTACCGTGTCGAATATCGCCTTTTTGCCGCGGGACAGCGCTTCGAAGATATTTTCGAGAGTGAAGCTGTAGTCTATACCCCAGTTCCGGACAAAGCAGCCGGCGACGATCGTTGCATAGAGCGCGACGATCAGCGTAAGTATCAGCACAACGAGAAAGGTCAGAACCTTGCGGACGCCGGGAGACGCAAGTTCGGTCAGGCGGCTCGAGGGCTTGCCGGTCACCGTGACGAAACTTTTCTTCGAAACCCAGTAGCGCTGGGCGAGGAAGGCGGTCAGCGTCGGCAACAGCAGCATGACCGACAGCGCCGCGCCGCCGCCGAGGTCGTTACGGCCGGTGACTTCCATATAGGCTTCAACAGACAGCACGCGGAAGTCGCCTGCGAGCAATAGAGGATTCGCGAAGTCCGCGAGGCTGTTCGTGAAGACGAGAAGCCAGGCGCTCAGAATGCCGGGCATCGCAAGGGGAAGCGTGATCGTCGTGAACGTCTTGAAGCGTCCGGCCGAGAGATCGAGCGCCGCGTCTTCCTGGGTCGAGTCGATCG
>MWAR01000269.1 GCA_002068715.1 bacterium ADurb.Bin374 | reverse complement strand
CGCCCTTCTCCGGGAAACATGCTCGAACCCTCGCTCATCCAGCACGGCCTCGTCTTCAGCGAAGGCCAGCTGGAATACGTCAGCCGGACGGCATCCGAAACGACGAAACAGCGGTCTTTCCAGGGAATCGAGAATCCGATCCTGAAGAACGTGAGAAATGGACGTTTCGAACGGCGCTCGTCGAATCTGCTCGCGATCTCGGTCACCCTGCAGTCGCCCGACGCATCCGATGAACAGCAGACATTCGAGCGGCGCATCTTTCTGAGGGGGCGGTGAAGGTGACGCAATGAGCCTGAAACGATCGGCCGAACGCCTTGCGACCTACCCCGTTCTGATCATGACGGGATTCACGGGACTCCTGTTCGTCATCCTGGCGGCCAGGGTGTATCTCGCCGACCGCGATCTGGCGATGGACCGGGTGAGGGAACAGCAGTCGCTGCTCGCCGCCGAATCCGGCGTGAACTTCGCCCTTTCCCGCATGCGGTATGCCCTCGTGCAACCGGATCCTGCCATCCATGCCGAAAGCGCCGTGCCGCAGGCGTTCGAAGCCGCCATCCAACCCGGGCGGTGGCGAAGGATCGGCGGCCAGACGGAAGCGTGGTTCAGGATCACCGAGATACGCCGCATCCAGCTTCCCGACCGGAAGGAAACGCCGCTGATCGACGAGAACGCCCAGTTCCGCGTCATCTCGGAAGGCCGCTGTGGACGGCATCTCGCCCGTTCCACCGGGATCATCCTCCTGACGGACCTCGTGCGGAGGTTCGGAGTGGTCAATAGCTTGAATATGTATTACTATGGAACGCCCCTGCAGGCGTGGATACGAAGCGCCGGAAGTCTCGACGCCTTCATGGCGGCGAACGCCGATCTGTTCCGGAGTGATCTCGTCTCGCCGCGCGGGCTGATTTTCGACGCCCGCCTGATCTCCCGGGTGTTCCAGTCCGCCGAGGCCGACTCGTTCGCGCTTCCGACCGGTACGGCAGCCGTCGGGGGCTCTTACGGCCGGTTCTACTTCCGGGACGGGGAATCACCCTGCCTTGGGCCGCTCTACTGCCAGACCCCGGTTGTCGTCGATTCGCACCGGTTTTTCGGGCCGGTGCAGACAGCCGGCTGGTTCTTCCGGCGCGGCTCGGCGAAGCCTGTGATCGACGACGGCCAGATGGTGGTGGCTCTCACCTCCAGCCGGCGGATCCAGCTGGCGACGGACAACCTGGAGGGAGAGATGCCGACGGGGGCCTGCGTGGATCAGGATTCACAACCCAACTCGTCGTATATCGCCCCCTGGCGGCCCGATTTTGGCGCTCTGCGCGCCGCCGCCAAACGGATGGGTATCTATATCGATGCCGATGGAAAAGGCTACAACCGCGGTGAGGCGACCGATGTCGATTACCATCCCGGGGAACATCACGTGTTTTCCGAAACCTACATCGATGCCACATCGATCGGTCTCGAACAGGATGAAGCGAACGAGGGCTACGTGGTCCTCTCGACGGCCATGCGATACGGTGAGCGCAATAACCTCGATGCCGCGGCTCTGCGCGGCGCGCGCCTGGTGTTTTCCGAACGTTCCGTCTTTCTGCGCGGAGAGATCGGCGACGACGTCATGATCGTCACACCGAAGAACATCTACCTGACCGGATCGACGAATGACGAGGGAAATTTCAACCTGTTCCTCGTCGCCGGCCGGGGCATCGGCCTTTCGCTTGCCGATCTCGAATCGTACGTGGCGGAGAAACAGCCTTCCCAGAGCTTCATATCCGCCGCGCTCAAATGGCGGATTCGAGCGATCATGTACAAGCCCGGCGCCGGGTGGTACGGCTCCTGGTCCGCGAAACCGGCGGACGGCAGGGATGTCAGACCGACCGGTATTCTCGGGGTGAAAAATATATCAATAGATATTGAAGGCGCCTGCATCGAGGGGAACCTCAAGCGCTGGATCGACCACGCGATGCCGCAGGGCGTGAAGGTTCGCTGGAAACCGGGCCTGGCCGACCGCCTTCCCATGCAGCCCCTGACGGCGAACCTCCTGAAGCTGAGGACGATCCATCTCAACTGATTGGGCGGATGCGAAAACGGGTCTTGGCATTCCGCGCTCATTGGAGTAACATGCGGCCTGTTCCCCTGCGGAGCGCAACACGCGGCGAAGGACGATTCACACCATGGATCTGGCAAAAAACCTCGAACGTATCCGCTCCAGGATAACATCCGCGGCGGAAGGCTGCGGACGGCGTCCTGAGGATGTCAGGCTCATTGCCGTCACCAAGAGCGTCGGTGTCGACACCATAAGCCTGCTGCTGCAGGCCGGCCAGCGCCTGATGGCGGAAAGCCGGCCGCAGGCCCTGCGCGACCGGGCCAATCTTCTGGCCGGGAAGCAGATCGGTTGGCATTTCATCGGACCGCTTCAGACGAACAAGGTGAAATACGTCTACCCGATCGCCGAGATGGTCCATTCGATCGACCGTGAAGAGTTGATCGACGAGTTCGGACGGTGGGCGCAGAAAACTGGCCGCAAAACCCCCTTCCTGCTCGAGGTCCATATTTCTCCCGAGCCGACGAAACAGGGGATCGACCCGAAACACTTGCTGAAGCTGATCGAGCGCGTTCGCAACAGGCCCGATCTCGATATCCGCGGCCTTATGGGAATGGCGCCCTACGTCGACGATCCGCACGTCATCCGCGCTTCGTTCCGGCAGCTCGCCGGCCTGCTTGCCGAAAGCCGGGCCCTCGAGGGTGCGGCCTACAAAGCCTGCGAACTGTCGATGGGAATGTCCGACGATTTCGACATCGCGATCGAGGAAGGTGCGACGATGGTTCGTGTCGGGACGGCGCTTTTCGACGAAGGCGATGCCGGGGACGGGGCCTGACCGCGATGATCATCCCTCTCATGCTGTGGGTTCTGCGGCTGGTTCAACTCGCGATTTTCCTGCGAGTCATGCTGACCTGGGTCGCGCCCGATCCGTCGTCGATGCGGAACCTGCGCTGGTTCACCGACCCGATGGATCGGCTGTTGAAACCGTTTT
>MWAR01000268.1 GCA_002068715.1 bacterium ADurb.Bin374 | reverse complement strand
CTCGAGGAAGATGACGTCGCCACCGAAGGCTTCGACTTCGAGGGGGGCATACCAGAACCCGTAATAACAGTCATGCCGGTATTTGCGGCGAAGGCGTAACTGCCCCTCGACGACATTGTCGGGAGACGAAAAGTATTCCCGGATGGAGAGACCCAGCTCTCTGGCGCCGTGCATGGTCAGGAGGAGAAAAAACGGAACCCGGTCGGGCTCGCGGTGATCGAGGGTCGTCATGACCCGTTCGAACGAGTTCATGCCCGATCTCCTTTCTCCTGCTGCGCCAGTGCCTCGGCCATGCCTCCACCAGCCTGGGAGCGTCGGATGCGAAAAGACCGACGGCATCCGCACCCACTTCGCGCCAGAGCCCGGCGTCGAAACGGAACGGGGCGCCTCCCACGATGATTTTCGCCCTGCTGCCCGATCGCGAAAGCCGTTCGCGGAGTTCCCTGATTTTCAATGCGGATGGCAGCATCAGCACGGATATCAGGATGATTTCGATGCGGTCCTGCTCCATGCTGGTTATCAGGTTGCCGAGATCGATCTGCCCGTAATCCTCGAATTTGAAGCCTGCAGAGCGAAGAACGGTCGCCACCATGCGTTTTCCCAGCAGGTGATAATCCTGCAGGGCCGCGACCGCCAGACGTGGCTGCTCGCGCCTGACTAGATGCTTGGTCGTGAAGAGGCTGTCGATCAGTTCCTCGGCGATACGACTGCTCATGTACACTTCGGCCAGAGAGAGCTTCCCGGTTTCCCAATCGTTTCCTATCGCTTCAAGTGCGGGAACGACTATCTCTTCCACATACCGGGTCGGCTGGCTTGCCGGGACATATTGGTGCAGATGTCTGGACAGAGCGATGCGATCGAGGGCCAGCAGGGAATCGTAAAACGTTCGAATCTTTTCATTCGAATCTTCGGCAACCATGGCGGTTCTCCAGTTGATTTCACCACCCGGCGGGGGATGCGATGGGAACGAGCTTCCCCGAAGCCGGCATTGCAGGAAGCGGCGATTCTTCCGGGCCGCGCTGCGCTGATGGGGCCGAAGCCGAAAGAGCCGGGAATGTCGCGGAGGCGAACGGCGCGGAAGACGTTGCGACGGGCGGCATCGTGAAAAACGCTCTTTCCGGAGTCGACGCGACGGTTTCGGTCGCGATCGCTTCGGGACCGGGAGCGAGTTCGGGATAGGGCATGAGACGGACGTTGCCGCTGCGGCATACGAGCAGATCGCCGCGCGTCGACTTCATCGGCTTGTAGAACCGGCCGGAATCCATGGCGGTCCAGACGGTCTGGTTCCTGTCCGGGGTGAACAGCGTCACGCGGGTGTGGCGGGCGAGGAAGTTGTCCTTGTAGGTGATGCCCAGCGTGTTTTCATGAACAAACCAGTCGAACGTCTTGCCGAGGTCGCGTTGCCATCGGATGACGCCAGTGCGGGCCTCGATGCATCGGACGCTGCGGCCGTCGGCGAACAGGAGGGCGCCGTCTACGGCTAGCGCCCCGAGGAAGGGCGAGGGGAGCGTGACGCTCCAGGACGTCCCGGTCGGGAGGTCGCAGTAATCCATTCGGGTGCCGCCGGCCGCGAGGAGCAGGAGGGAACTGCCCGTGATGCCGGCGATCCTGTATCCGTCGGAATCGTGCTTGTAGAACACCTTGCCCGTCTGCTGATCGACGGCGATCGGCCGTCCGTCCTTGTCACAGAAAATAAAGTAGTTGCTATAGACAACCGGCGCGTCATCCCCGACGGCATCCGGATGTTTCCAGATGACGGACCCGTCTTCGGGGTCGATCGCGCAGATCTTCCAGGAAGGTTTCTTCAGATCGTCGTAGCCATACACCACCGCGATCGTCTCGTCCGGGACGACGTGCGTCACCCGGCCGTCGAAATGGCTTTCCCAGACTGCCTCGCCGGTCGTCCCCTCGAGCCCGAACAACACGTCGGGGGCGCCTGCGACCACCAGCCTGTTCCCGGGCAGGTCTACGGGCTGGAGGTCGGACGGCGTGAGGGTGCCGCGTTTCCAGAGCCTGGTCAGGGTCGGCGAATAGAACGCGTAGCCGCCTTCCCGATCCGATACCAGGACGCCGGAAGCGATGCCGACGAGAGGATGTCGGGCCTGGGCATCGAGCTGCACCGGGCCCGTGATCGTTCCGTCGAGGTCTATCGCGGCGATCTGCTGCTGCCGGATCAGGAAGACTGATCTGCTGCCGACTTCCGCTGGCTGTGTCGTGACTTCACCAGCCGCTTTGATCTTCCAGATCTCGCTCGTCGGGGGCTCGGACGAATAGAGGACGTATGCAAGAATGCCGCAGACGATGAGAACGAGACTGAAGGAACGAAGCGACATGAGAAGCGGTTCAGATCAAGCAGCCGGCCGCTTGATGGCCGCGAGAAGCATTGGCAGGGCCGCTTCCGGGGCGATGCGACTGGTATTGATCGTGAGATGGTAGAGGTGCGGGTCGTTCCAGTCGACATCGAAAAAGTCGGAAATGAACGCGCTTGCCGCGGCGTCCTTCTTCTCGATGATCTCGGTGGCCTTCGCCTCGTCGATCTTTTGCTCGTCCATGATGCGGACGATACGGTCTTTCATGTCGGCCACGATACGAATGTGCGTTGAATCGGGCAGGTCCTGGAGAATGCGGCTGGCCCCGCGGCCGAGAATGACGACGTTTCCCTTCGCGGCCAGTTCCTTGATGACGGCCGTCAGAACGTCGATGTATTCGTCATGCTTGTATTCCTGGTCAGGGAAGGACGGAACGTAGTAACTCGTGCTTTCCCAGTCCAGGGGGCCCATGCCGAACGGATGGAAGACGCGGCCGCCCTTTGCGATGCTGGAAAGCGCTTCCTGGAAAAAGACGCCCACCCGGTTGTAGGAGTCCTGGTCGAAGTCGCTCAAATCTTCGCGCGACTTGCCCATTTTCTGGGCGATCTCGTGGATGATCTCTTTTTCGACGCACGTGCCGCCGATCGCCTCCGCAAGCTTGAGGGCGATGAAGGTCCCGCCCGCGCCGAACTCTCTCGAAATCGTGATAACCGGCATATATTCCTCTTCCTCTCTGAAAAGTGAGCCGCGCCTATCCTGCGGTTCCGACCCCATTCTAACGAATCGGCGGGCATGAAGCAAGAGATGCGTGATCTGGAGCGGAGATGATGGAACGCCATTAAAAAAAGAAAAAAAGTTGCCGATAGCCTCTTCGGAATCGAACGAAAAAGTACGAAAGATTACCTGGAACGAAAAAATCGCGAAGCCGAGGAGGAAGCAACGAGTATGGTGCACCCCGCGATGGTAGGAATTACGGAGCTGATGACCGACGACAATTTCCTGGTCTGGATGGAAAACCAGGAGGAGGATCTCCTGGAACGCCTGTCGACGTATGAAGTCTATACGCGCTTTCAGAGCGAAATGGCGACCGTGATCACCCACTGAGAGAGATCAAAGACGCGACCGCC
>MWAR01000267.1 GCA_002068715.1 bacterium ADurb.Bin374 | reverse complement strand
GGGGCTCTGGCCGCCGACTTCAACTCGATGGCCAGCAGGATCGAAGCCACGATCAAGGACCAGCAACAGCTCCTATGGGATGTCTCCCATGAGTTGAGGACTCCATTGACTCGCGTGGGATTGGCTCTCGAGCTGATCCGCCAGGCTCAACCCGAACATCGGGAGCGGCTGATCGGAAAGATGGAGCGGAACGTTGCCAAGCTGAATGGGCTTTTACAGCAGATTCTCGACTTCGCGCGGCTGGGTGGGAATGCCGACATGGTGGTGGAAAAGAAGCCCGTGCTTCTCGGACGCCTGATCGAGACCGTTGTCGACGATGTCGGCATCGAGGCCGACGCGCACGAGCAAACGATAAAGGTTGTGCCCTGGCGCAGGGACGTCGTCGTCGAGGGAGCGGAAGAGCTTCTGCGCAGGGCTGTCGAAAATGTTCTGCTCAATGCCATCCGGCATACGCCGGCAAAAACGGATATCCGTGTGAGCTTGAGCGCGGACGACGCCTCCCGACTGGCGATCATCACGGTATCCGATTCGGGCAGGGGAGTGCCGGCCGATGAGCTGCCGAAGCTGTTCACCCCCTTTTTCCGGGGGGCCGCGGATGCCGATGAGCCGGCCGGCACGATGCGGGAAGTGGGCCGCCGGCGCCCGGATGGCGTTTTCCAGGCGGACCCGCCGGGCGGGTATGGACTTGGCCTGGCCATCGCCCAACGCGCGTTTCAGGCGCATGGAGGGCGGATCACCGCAAAAAATGGCGAGGGTGGCGGTTTGACGGTCGAGATGCGTATCGGCTTCCATGAATATGAGTAGTTAATCGTATATAATTAGCGATATAGAAAGCCGGCTGTTTCCCGGATTGGAAAAGCTGGAATGACGAAAGGAACACCATGAAACGCGTTCTCTTCTACCTCGGGGTTTTTGCAGTGGTGGCGGCCGTCGTGTATTTCACGGTCCAGGCGACGGGGCGGTCCGATAAGTCTGCTTCCCGGCGCGGTTCCGGAGGCGCGGTGGCCGTCGCCGTCGAAGTCGCCCCCGTTCAGAAAAAGGACATGGCCGACGAGGGGCGATTCACGGGATCGCTTCTGCCGAGATCGCGCTTTGTCGTGGCTCCGAAAGTGGCGGGGCGCCTGAACAAACTCGCCTGTGACGTGGGTGATACGGTTTCGCGCGGCCAGGTTCTCGCAGAAATCGAAGACGAAGAGTTCGTGCAGGACGTCGCCCAGGCCGAAGCCGATCTCGCGATCGCGCGGGCCAACCTGACCGAGAGCATGGCGATGCTGGATATCGGCCGCCGCGAGTTCGAACGCGTGAAGGCCATGCGCCAGCAGAAAGTGTCGTCCGAAGCCGAAGTCGACGCCGCACAGGCTCAGTACAAGAGCCGCGAGGCAAAGACCGAAGTCAGCAAGGCCCAGGTGCTCCAGAAAGAAGCTGCCCTGAAAACCAGCCGGATCAGGCTTTCCTATACCAAGATCCAGGCATTGTGGGATGAAACCACCCCCACGCGGCTCGTGGGTGAGCGGTTTCAGGATGTCGGGGCCATGCTGTCGGCCAATACGCCGATTCTCTCGCTGCTCGACATCCGGATGGTGATCGCCGTCGTCGAAGTCGTCGAGCGGGATTATTTCCGGATTCACGTCGGCCAGGAGGCGCTCATCACCACGGGCGCCCTTCCTGGGCAAACCTTCCGGGGAAAAGTCGTCCGTATGGCGCCTGCGCTCGACACGGAAACGCGTCAGGCACGGGTCGAAATCGAAATTCCGAATCCGGATTTCCTCCTCAAGCCAGGCATGTTCGTGCAGACCCAGATTCAATTCTCGCAGCACCCGAACGTTCTCGCAGTTCCGGCTTCGGCCATCGTGAGCCGGGAAGGAGCGAAGGGCGTTTTCCTGATCGACGGGGAAGCCAGAAAGGCTGTTCTGACGAAGGTCAAGACCGGAATCACTCAGGGGGATTTCGTGGAAATAGCCTCCCCAACGCTCGCTGGGGATGTCGTCACCATGGGACATCACCTTCTCGAGGATGGTTCGCCCGTTCTCATCGCCGGTGCAGAGGCAGAGAAGCCGTCCGGCCGGAAAGAGGCAAAGTAGGCCATGAATCTCTGGACAACGGCTGTCAACCGTCCGATCGGCACGACCATGCTGACGCTCATGGTCGCCGTGTTCGGACTGGTTTCGCTTTACCACCTTCCCATCGATCTCATGCCGGATATGACGTACCCGGTCATTTCCCTCTCGACCAAGTATGCCAATGCCAGCCCGGTCGAAGTGGAAACGCTGATCACGCGGCCGATCGAACAGGCGCTCAGCGCGGTTCCCGGCGTCGACGAGATTTCCTCGGAATCCACCGAAGGCAACAGCCGGGTGCGGGTCTCGTTCAACTGGGGAACCGATCTGGATGCCGCGGCCAACGACATTCGCGACAGAATCGACCGCATCATCTCGCGTCTTCCCGAAGACGTCGAGCGGCCGACGCTCCGGAAGTTCGATCTCTCGGCGACCCCGATTCTGATGATGGGGGCATCGGCGAGACTCGATCCCGTCCAACTTCTGAGGCTGATCGAAGACCAGGTGAAATACCGGATCGAACGGATCCCCGGCGTCGCTTCGATCGACATCCAGGGCGGGCGCAAGAGGGAAATCCATGTCAATCTGCTTCCCGAGCGGCTCAAAGCGTTGAATATCCGCGTCGATCAGGTCGTCACCCGCCTGAAGCAGGAGAACCTCAATCTCCCGGCGGGCATCATCGAGGCGGGCAATTACGAACTCACCGTCCGGACCCCCGGCGAGTTCTTCAGGGTCGACCAGATCAACGATATCGTCATTCTCGAGAACGGCGGC
>MWAR01000266.1 GCA_002068715.1 bacterium ADurb.Bin374 | reverse complement strand
AGCTCCGCAAGTTCAACAAGCTCTACCTGAACGAAGCGAAGAAGTTCTCCTCCCTCGCCAACCGTTCAAACTCCGACACGCGAGACGGCGTATTTGGCATCGACTACCACGTGAAACCCCCGACCGAACTTCTGCAGGAATACAACCAGGAGATTTCCAGCTTGAAAGAGATCCTCGAAGGCTGGAACGAGGTCAAGGACCAGATGGACATCAAGATCGCCTACGGCGAAAACCCCGAATTGTACCAGGGCGTCTTCAAGGAAGGCGGCTTCCAGCCCGTCTGTGATACCGAGGCGATGAACCTCGACAGCCCCGTCCTGATGCCGATGAACCAGTAGTTTCGTCCTGAACGGGAAAGCCGGCCGGAGGCACATGCCTTCGGCCGGCTTTCTCTATGATACGATGCGCTACTGTTTCAGGGCCCCCATCGCCGCTTCGGCAGCAGCCTGCACACCGGGATCCGGGTCGAGAAGAAGATCTTCGAGGACCGGTGAGACGGTATCGGCAATCTTTTTCATCCGCCCCAGGGCCCGGATAAGGCGAATACGCCGGTCGGGATCGGGATCTGGAAGGCGTTCCACGACGACCGGAAACGCCTGCTCGGCGTATAGCGCCATCTCCTCGCAGGCCTTGTCGGCCATTGCCGGATCCTCGTCGAACAGCCTGTCCGCCATGGCCTGGAGCAGCGAATCAGAAAGCGGAGTTGATTCGGTCGCCGGCGCTCCGGCGACGGTCTCCGTCTCTTTCACTGGCTCCGCGGGCTGCTGCGGAGCAGGAGCGGATGCCACCGATCTGGAACTCGTCCCGGCAACGGAGTCGCTGACGGAAGTGGATGCGGGTGGCCGGGACGCCGTGGCGTCCGGTCGGTTCGTTGTCGGAGTGAGCGACGATGAGGCCGGGCGAGGGTCGATACCCTCATACGGATTTTCCCGTTCTGCCGCAGCCACCGGCTTCGGAGCTGGCGAAATCGGGTTCTTCGGCTTGCGTGGTCCAGAGGAGGGAGTCTCTGGAACAGCATAGGGATCGTCGTTTGAAGCGGCTGGCCGCTCCTGTGGCTGTTTCGGTGCGACGACTGGCTTCAGGCGAGCCTGCAGCATAGACTCGGCGAACTGCCGAGCTCGATCGGAATCAGCTCCGAGGAGGCCGTTGTATGCCGCCTGTGCTTCTTTCGCCCGTTTCGCCTCTAGAGCCAGAGTTCCCATGGCAAACCAGGCATCACCGAACTGCGGATTCAGGCGGACAGCTTCGCGATACGCTTTGAACGCATCGTCAACCCGTTGCTTCGCGGCATGGATATCACCTGCAATTTTATGAGGCAGGGCATCCTCTGGAACCAGCGTCGTCGCCTTCACGAGGTCGCCGGACGCCAGGTCGAGATTACCGAGCTGCACGTTCAGCTCGGCCGCCTGGCACCAGGCTGCCGCAAGTGTGGCCGGCTCGTATCCGAGTTGTTCGGCCAGGGGCAATCCCGTTTCAAGCATCGCCGCGGCGCTTTCAGGAATATTGATATCACTATAGATATCTGCCAGTTCGAGATACGCCTCCGCGAGGGTCGAGTCGATCTGCAGGGCCTGTTTGTAGGTTTCGATCGACTGTTCGTTCTTGCCTTTCTCACGCAGGACACGCGCCTTCTGAAGCAGCTTCGCGGCGACAGCCGATATTTTCTGCGCCGTGGGCGCGACAGCGGAGGGCTTTCCCTTTTTCTTTTTGCCCCAGGCCTCGGCGGGATGGGGCGCGATGACGGAAGAAAGGCCGCAGACGAGAACCAGCGCCACCCCCAGGTGGGGGCGGCGCCGGTTCCCGCTCTGCATGATCGAGCGGTTTCCGCACTCCATCACTCGTGCGTACCCGCGGCTTTTTCCCTGAGGGCCCTGAGAACCTTCTCGGGCGTGAAGGGGGACCGCGTCAGGCGGATGCCAACGGCATCTTTGATGGCGTTGGCGATCGCCGGCAGTGGCCCATTGATGCAGATCTCGCTGACGCTCTTGGCGCCGTAGGGGCCGGTCGGTTCGTAGGTCGGCACCAGGAAGGTCTTGAGTTCGGGCATGTCGGCCGTGCCGAAGATCTTGTAGTTCTTGAAGGTTGGGTTGAGCATGCGCCCCTTCCCGTCGAAGATACACTCTTCGGTGAGAGCAAAGCTGATGCCGTTGAGCGTGCCACCCTGGGTCTGACCATCGGCAAGCTGCGGATTGATCGCCGTGCCACAGTCGACGGATGCGACGTATTTGAGCACCTTCACTTCGCCGGTCTCGATATCGACCTCGACTTCGGCGAAATGAGCCGAGAACGGCGGCGGCGAGGCATGGGTCACGTGGCTGCCGATCGCCGCGATCTGGAACTGGTTGTATTCGTACATCGCGAACCGGCAGATCTGACCGAAGCTGAGCTTGCCCTTCGGGTTCCTGCCCCAGGCGAACTTGTCCTCGATCGTGATGTTCTCGACCGGCTCGTTCAGCATCGCGGCAGCGACGGCCTTGATCTGGTCGCGCACCTGCTCGGCCGCGCGAATGACGGCGCCGCCCGAAAGATACGTGGTCGAGCTTGCATACGCTCCGGTATCGAACGGCGTGAAGTCGGTGTCGGAACTATAGACAACGATATCGCCATGGTCGCAGCCGAGCGTCTCGGCTGCGATCTGGGCGAGAATCGTGTCGGAGCCGGTTCCGAGATCGGTCGCGCCGACCATCATGT
>MWAR01000265.1 GCA_002068715.1 bacterium ADurb.Bin374 | reverse complement strand
CGCCTCCGAACTCCAGCTCCAGACCCTGCTCGACATGGCCATGAGCGCGACCTCCGAGATTTCAGAGGTCAAGCGCGGCTCGATCTGGCTGTATGACGAAGAGCACGAGGCGTTCACCCTCCGCAGTCACCTGGGTGATACGACGGACATTCCCGATACGATACCGCTTGCCAGGAGCGGAGTCTGTCAGAAGCTTTTCACGAACAAAGAGCCGATCAAAATGATGCGGGAAGTGGCCGAGACGCAGAAAATGCTCGAAATCGACGAGACCGTCTTCGGCAAATCCTTCGTGATCGTTCCGATCGTGCACCAGGGCGAATTTCTCGGCGCGATGCACATGTGCGAAAAGACCTCCGGAAGCGAGTTCTCCGAGCGCGATCAGCGGCTCGTCACCGTCTTCGCCGTCCAGCTCGGGGCCGCCGTGAAGAACGCAAAACTCTACGAGCAGGCCATCACCGACGGCATGACGCGGTTATATCTGCACAAGTATTTCAAGCAGCGCCTGTTTGACGAGGTCAAGCGAGCCGCCCGTTTCAACAGGGCCCTCGCGCTGATCATGATCGACGTCGACCATTTCAAGAAGTTCAACGACACCTACGGCCACCAGACCGGAGACGAAGTGCTCAAGCGCGTCGCCGCGATCATGCGCAAGGCCGTGAGAACGCACGACCTCCCCGTGCGGTACGGCGGCGAGGAGTTCGCGCTGGTCCTGCCGGAAACCGACATGCAGGGCGCCATGGCCGTCGCCGAGCGCGTGCGCCGCGCCATCGAGATGGACTCCCTCGAGGCTGGCGGCAAGACGATCAAGTTCACGGCCAGTCTAGGTGTCTCCGTCTTCCCCGACTCGGCTCTCGAAATGGACGATCTCATCAAGGCTGCGGATATGGCCCTCTATAAATCGAAGGAAGGCGGCAGGAACCGCGTCACCCAGGCGCCTCAACTCGATCCGTCGAAGCCGCCGCACTCGTCGCCTCCCTCCGAAGCCTGAGGGGGCTTTTCCGTTCAGCAGCCGGAGCGCTTCCGAAACATCGCGATCCTGCTTCCCCCAGGTGTTTTTTCGTTCTTCAGCTGCTCCCAGCCGTGTTCGGGAAGATATGCGAGATCCTCGTCGGCGAGCGGCCGCACCAGGAGCCCTTTTTGCGGGCCGCTGACATGCGAGACCGACCCGTCGTCGCGGACGATCACGTGACGGCTGCCGCGCAGCGCTTCGAACGTATCGAACGTCATCAGCAGGGGCGCCTGTGGCTTCAATACCCGGAAACACTCGGAAAACGCCGCATACAGCCCGTTCCTGTCGAGGTAATCGAACAGATGATGGGCGAGAATGCCGTCCAGCGAGGCGTTGCTGAAGGGAAGCGCGCGTGCGTCGCCCACGAGGCAGGCTGCCTTCACTTCCTCCTCGAAGATATTGTTGTCGACGACCTGGACGGCTTTTTTCGACAGGTCGAGCCCGATGCCCCGGAAGCCGATCCGCGCGAGGTAGATCGTGTTGCGCCCTTCGCCGCACCCGAGATCGAGTACCAGCCCGTTGCGCGGGACGAGCCGGGCCATGTGCTGGATCAGCTTCGCCGACGGAGCTATGATGCCCTGGTGCCTGAGAAACCGCGACCAGGCTTTGTCCCAGAATGTGCGGGAAAGAAGTTCCGGATCAGAATTCATGTGTTGCCCCCAAGGAACTCAACCGTGACAGCAGTGATGTCATCGTGCTGCTCGGCATCGCCGATGAAGTGAATCACGTTCTCCAGCAGGGCTGCCGCCGGATCCGCCGACCGCCGGTCTGACAGGAACCGCTTCAGCCTGCTTTCTTCGTATTCCTCCCCATCGGGATTGCGTGCTTCGGTGACGCCGTCCGTATACATGACCAGCATATCCCCCGGCTGCATCGAGAACGTCTTCGACTCATACGGCATGTCCATGATCCCGAGAGGGATGCCTTTCGCCGTGTGGATGCCGAGTTTGGGCTCTCCCTTCTGCCGGGCGAGAATCGCCGGATTATGACCCGCGCATGCGAGTTCGATTTCTCCGGTTTCGGTATCGATGATAACGTACATCGCCGTAATGAACCGGTCGGGGGTGATGTGCTTCTGGATGATCTCGTTCGCCTTCATGAGAACGCCGGAGGCTGAAAGCTTTTTGAGATCCATCATCGAGAGCGTCATTTTGAAGACGGTCATGATGATCGCCGCCGGAACATTCTTGCCTGAGACATCGGCGATGACTATCCCGAGACGATGCGGCCCCAGTTCGAAAAAGTCGTAGTAATCGCCGCCGACTTCTCCGGCGGATTTGCTGACGCTGGAGATCCTCACGCCCGGCACGGTCGGAGTGGCCCGGGGAAGCAGATTCCCCTGAATTTCCTTGGCCATCGACAGTTGATACTCGATTCGCTCTTTCGAAGCTTTCTCCTTCAGAAGGCTGTCGGTTTCGATGAGCGCCGAGATCTGATCGGCGATGATCTTGATGAACGACATGTCCTGAAGGGAAAGCATCGTGTCGGGCTCGGGAAAATACACGAACAGCACGCCGAGATATTCCGGCTGCTTCAGGAAGTTGTACTCGTAGGCATCCGACTCCGGCGGCTTGAGCGGTTCGAGATGCAGGCTGCCCTCGAGGCCCTGCTCGTAGGTTCGTTTGCGAAGCAGGGGGTTGTCCTGAATGGAATTGATGTTGTAGGTCTTCCTGAAGAAACTTCCGTCATCCGTCGAGATCTTTGCGTCTTTCATGTCTTCGAAATATCCGCCCGTCAGGCCTTCCGACGCCGGAATGAACTCCGGTGAGGGCGCGAATTTCTGGTTGCCGGGGGTGCCCACCGACGCCACATACGGACCGAACTCGGACGAGCTTTTGAACTCGTCCGACATGATGGGTTCGCCGAGTCGCCAGTAGCCAGGCTGGTTCGCCGGGCCGTTGCCGCGGATCATGACCTTCAGCAGACCGATGCTCGGAAGTCGTTCTCTGAGCAGGGAAAGCACTTTCCCGATGGCGGTTTCGAAGCGGATCTTCCGGTCGGCATCGCTGCCGAACTCCTGCTCGCCTTTCCCATGCTCGTTTCTTGTAACCTCGAATTCGCGGAAGATGTCGGTCATGAGCTGCTG
>MWAR01000264.1 GCA_002068715.1 bacterium ADurb.Bin374 | reverse complement strand
CGCGGGCTCCAGGCGGGAGTCTCAGAACAATCGGGTTCTGGAGGATTCCCTTGCACGCGGCCAGCAGGGCCGGAAGCCCGCCGGCAACCTGGCGGAGCCCATCGACGGCTTGGTCCGGAGGTGTTTTCAGGAACTCCGTCACCTCACGGAGCATGAACAGGGGGTTCATATTTTCGGACGCCTCATCCATAGTCTTCGCAAGGCCGGTCGAAAAGAACGCATCCCCTGCCACCTCCCTCACGGAAAGCGAGAGATGATGCAGCAGCCGCACGGATGCAGGTCCGGAAAAATGGGCGTTGAGGGCATCCCTGGCGACCTGATCGCCTTTCGGCGTTCGCCGGCCGAAAAACAGGTAGGTCTGCAGAAACGTGAACGACAGGAACACGATCAGCGGTTCGATCGCGGCCCGAAGCGATTCCATCAGCGCGGCGGGATCGGCCGGCCGGAAGAACCGCTCGAGCGGCCCCGTTACGAACGAGGGGTATCGGCCGAGGATCGTATCGATCATCGGCGGCTTTGCGAGAGACAGCATGCCGTCCCGGTGCTGCAGCACCGCTTCCGATGCTCTGCCCAACGGCACTACCTGTTCGAGATGCGCGGCATCGACCGAGATTTCGGTGACCGTTTCATCGAAAACGGCCACGTCAACCGGCACTTCAACGGCCGGCTCCGCCTGCTCGATCTTCACTGCCATCCTTGGCTCCCTGGGCGCGGCAAAATCGATGGAAACAGCCTCCCATACGTCCGAATCGACAAGCCCGGGCGTGTTCGCTGATATCTCAACAGAAGAAAAGTCCTCCTCCGACGGGCGTGCCGTCGTACGGAGACCCTCGGCCATCGGCAGCGGGGCGGAAGGACACGGCCTGCCACTTGGAACCGCAGGGGGAACCGGTTTTTCAGCGACAACAGCTGGTTTCTCTAGTATATTTTTCGTTATTTTATTCCGCATGGAGATAACGCGGTCTTTTTTCGCGTTTTCCTCGGCAGCTGGTGAAACCGGCGGAACGTGCTCCGCCTGACGGTCGTTTCCGGTCGTGCTCTCGGCATGAGGCGCATATTCAGAGGTCGCCACGAGATGAGCCCACGGAAGCGGCCCGGAAGGCGGCACTGGCGCGGTGGGCTTCGCCGCGAACGGCTTCTGCGACGGCAGAGAGAATTTCACCTCGACTGGCCGTTCCTGGGGCCTCTGAAGCGGAGGAGGGGGCGGCAGCTGCTGCAATGCCATTTTCCGGGCGTCAAGCCTTGCAAGAGCTTCGCGCGACCGCGCTGCAACCCTGGGCAAAGCACTTTCGGTTCCCCGCACGAGCGTCTCGCGCATTCCCTCGTCTGCAAGGAGAGGAAGGAACTCGGCGACGCAGGCCGGCACCCACTCGTCGGTATCGGCCAGCGCTTCTTCCAGCGCGGCAGTCATGAGCATGCGCGGCGCATCTCGAATCGCCGCAACCGCTTCGCGCCCGACGCCGGCATCGGGGTCCTCGAGGGCCGCGAGCACCCAGGCAAGAAGGCGGCCGTTCCCCGCAGCAACAGCCGGCCGGCATGCGGCTGTCCGTACGTCGGGGTCGCAATGGCCCATACAGCTTTCAAGGAATCCGCGCGCCTTGCCGGTCGGACCGTCACGCCGCGACAGCATGGCAAGCACGTGGAGCCTTTGTCGCCGCGTTCCCGCAGCTTCGAGATACTCCCAGGCTGACTCTTCAAGGTGGTCTGGGTTCCGGTCGGTCACCGCCCGCTCGATCAGGGCATCCTGACGCGGGTCAGCCGGAGCCGACCGGAGCGACAGCACGACCTGGGTTGCAAGAACAGCCAGGCCGGCGTCTTTTTCCGCCAGGGCCAGGTCATACAGGGGCGTCAGCAAATCATGGCGCCGATGCGAAAGGACCCCGAAGATCGCCCTACGGCGTTGTTCGGGGTCCGGATCGGCGAGACTTTCAAGCAGTGGATCGATCACGGAAACTCAGGCTGCGCACGCCTGTTCCTTCCCGCCGGCGGTGGAGTTCGACGACGCGGAGTCGCCGGACGATGTCGACGGAGCAGACGTATCGGCTGTTTTCGCGGACCCCGACGCGGAGGACGCGCCGCCTGAGCCACCGTCGGATTTCGGTGCGGAAGGAGCCGGCGTGTCCTTGTCGCGACTCTGCGCCTCGATATATCCCGAACTTCTATAGTCTGTCGTATAGAATCCGGAGCCCTTGAAAATGATGGAACTGGCCGAAAGCAGCTTCTTACCAGCGGTTCCGCAGGTCGGACACAGTTGCGGGTCCGTACACTTCATCGAGTGAAACGCATCGAATTTCTTCTCGCACGCCGGGCAAAAATAACTGTATGTCGGCATATGTTTCCTCCTGAGTATGAAAGCCTGTCGACGAGATTCGTTCATTTAGCACTCTTCGATTCAGAGTGCTAATCAAGTGTATCACAGGAAAAATACTCGATCAAGCAATCTGTTGAACGATCTGCAACGGATCTTTGTCGGGGAAGTAACAGGCCGCCACTGCCAGCGACAATGCCATTACGTCCTTTTCCGGAATGCCGTCTCCCGGCGGAATCCGCGCTAGCCTTTGCACGATCTGCTCGACAGCCCCACGCCGCCGTTCGTCGGCCTCCGGTACGGGAATGGACCGGACCTGCGTGACGGTTATGTGGAAGCTGAAAAATCTGCCGGCAAACCAGGCATTGACGAGGTGGCTGTTGAGAAGCCCGGCAAGATACTCGAGCGAAAAGGGAGGCTTCGGCCTGCATATATACGAGAGAGAATTTTTTGGGAAGAACCCGTCCCTGTCGACTGCCGCCACGAGCCGCACCGGCAGTGTCTCATGCCGAAGATTCTGGTACACCAGTTTTTCTCCGCGGAAGATCTCCGGATCGCCGGCGTAGGTCAGATGTGGCCCGTAATCCAAAAACAGCCCGTCCCAGCGGATTCGGAAGCGTTCCACTTCGCGGCCGCGGATGACCCTCACGGCCGTCGTTCCTGTCGGCGTGTCACTGACGAACCTGGACACCCGATCTCCTCGCCGCATCGACTCCTGGATGCCGACGCCGATTTTCGCGATCTCGCCCAGCCTGGCATTTCCGGCTTC
>MWAR01000263.1 GCA_002068715.1 bacterium ADurb.Bin374 | reverse complement strand
GGCGTATTCAAAAATGGCGAGATACCGCCCGCCCCGCCGCAGTTCGTCGATATCCTCGCCCTTGAAGAGCCAGCCTTTGCCCTCTTCTTCCCTGCCGACGATACGGCCTCCGCCGAGAAGCGTCATCTGCGGGAGGGCGATCAGGTTCAGGTTCGCGCTGGTGATCCAGTCTTCGGATCTATTTGCGTAGACCTCGGCAACAAGCGTGGCGAAGTCGCGCCGGCGCGGCGCTCGTTTCGACTCGCGAACGGGAAATGCGTTGAACAGACGCTCGCTTTCCTGCAGGGGACGTTTGCCGGCAGTTGGTTTTTCACGAGGCGCACGGCGCTCTGTTGCGGCTGTTGCGCCTTCCTTTTCCGGAGTGCCGGATTCACCTCCGGGGATCTCGTTCGGTTTCAGCCAGTCGCCGCGTCTGTATTTGAGTGACAGAGCCCACGGCCGGCCGAGGATCGCCTTGACGAACGTCTGGTTCTCGCCTTCGAGCCGCCCCTGCTTGAACTCCTCCGCTTCTCCCATGACGTAGCGGGCAAGCAGATAGCCCAGACGCTCTCTGAGCAGCGGAGAAAGCTGCCTGTCGACGGCGATGCCGAGTAGTTCTTCGAGAAGGTCGTCCGCAACGCTGCGGCCGGCATACAGCTCCGTCTCGAGGGCCAGCACGCGCGAAAACAGACGGTTCGCCCTCGACATCATCCCGCCGCGGGCGATGGGAACGAGCGTGTCGCGGGCCTTGTCGAAATCGCCCCGGTGGAACTGCACGAGAGCCTCGAAGAAGGTCTCGTCACCCGGAAGCCATCGAGGGAATATGTTCGAAGCCGTCGTGTATTTTTCCTTCGAATACGGCCCCTTCAGTTGCTTCAGCATCGATGCCACGATCCGGGCCTCCATGCGCCACGTGTCGTCGTCGGTCGTCTCGGCGAGCCGGTCATACACGCCTTCCAGCACCCAGAGCGCCTCTTCGACGGTCGGATAATCCTGCGGAGGAACGATCTTGAAACGCTTCAAGAGCTCGGCAGCTTCTTCATAGCGCCCCATCATGGCGAGCACGAGGCCCTTCATGTGCATCCAGGCGTAGTCGGCGCGCGCCGAAAGCGGCGTCAGTGCAGGCATCGGCGTGAACGTGTATTCCGAGACGAGACCGTAGGCTTCGGCGACCTCGCCGCCCAGGGCGAGACACTCGATCAGCTTCAGGCGCACCTCGCGCGGGGTCAGCTCCTTCCCGAACAGGCGAAAATCGCTCTTGTAGTCGGGGGCGATGCCGATGCAGCGCCTGAACGCGTTCGCGGCCATCCAGAGACTTTCGCGATGCTCGCTGCCTTTCTGCGTCAGCATCTTCTGCGTGTAGTAATACCCTTTCACGAACTGCAGGTCGGCATCGAGCGACTTCGTCTTCCAGCCCGCCTCGCAACTCCGGAGCCACTTCTTTGCCTCGCGCAGCGTTTCCTGGACGGGTTTCACGTCGAGCACGAAGAACGGCTCGGGCCGGTTCGCCAGGTATTCGCCCTTGAGAATGTTGCTCTGATACTGCTTGCGGGCCTTCAACGAACAGGCGAGAACGAGATACAGCCGAGACTTGTCGATGATCTCGCCGGACTTCGCGTCCTTCTCGGCGCTCTGGAGCACCCGGATGATCTCGTCGAGGTCGCGGATGTCGTAGGCGCGCTCGTTGATCGTCTCGAGCTTCTCCTTGGCCGAGTAAAAATACTGCTGGGGCGTGATCTGCATCAGGCCCGACTTGCCCGCCGCGCAGCCGGAAAGGAGAGCCGAACATGCCGCGACGGCTATGAGCACACAAAAAGATTTTGCTATATAAATGATGATATTATTTTTCATGTGCCCTCCGGGGCGATGGAATGAGCCGCTTCGTCCGATCAGACGTTCTTGAGTTTGATCTGAACGCGGCCCTTCTGCATCGAGGCGTCCTTTTCCTTGTCGAAGAAAATGATGTAGTTCCGCTCGATCAGGTCGTTGACGAGCGACTCGATCTTGCTGAACCGGTACCGGTCGTCGTCATATTTCGGGCCGAGCTCGATGAACTTGTTGTCCTCGATGAAGAACAGATACTGGAGGGTCGAGTAGATGCCTTCCGGGGCGTCGCGGTTCTTGTCGAGATACAGGTTGACGACATCGACCTTGGGAACGCGCGTCGGGTCTTTGCCCATCTCTTCCGCTTTGTGCATGAGCTGGTTGTGCAGCTCCTTCGTGTCGCCCCAGTCTTTCGCCTGAATCATGGCGCAGTCGAGATCGTATTCGAGATCGCCCGACCCCTTGCAGTGATACATCGTCGGCCGCTCGGGGCTTTCCGTCGCGTCGATCATACAGCCTTCCTTCGACAGCGAGCTGATCGTCATGATCGGGTTGTTCAGCTCGATGGAAAGGGCCTTCAGCTCGGTCGAGATCTCCTCGACCTTGAACTTTTCGTCCATGTATGCCCGCGATAGCGGCATCTTCTGGATGTAGTCGACGAAGATCATCAAATCGTGGGTGTTGAAGTCCTGCATGACGTTGTAGGCGTAGGTGCGGATACGGTCGATCGTGTCGGCCTTCGTCGCCTCGACGATATAGAAGTAGTCCATGTAGGACTGCATGCGCTTCCAGCCGCCCATGAACTTCGCATCCATGATCATGTCGGAGCGGACCTTCTTGCGCTGCAGGGAGTCGGGGTTCAGCCGGCTTTCCTTCGCGAGAAGGCGGTAGGTCAGGTTTTTCTTCGTCTGTTCGTAGGTGAAAAACAGCACGGGAATCTTGCAGTTCGTCGCGACCGAGGTTGCGAGCTCGAGGGTGAACGTCGTCTTACCGCGTCGCGGCGCTCCGGCGATGGCATACATGAAACCCTTGCGGAAGCCCGAGACGGCGACGTTCAGGTAATGGAACGGCTCGAACGAGTAGCCGATGATCTCGATCTCGCCCTTCACTTCGCGTTCGTCGATATCCTTGATGATCTCGCGCATCTCCTCTTTCACCAGGTTGATGCGCTTGGTGGCCTTCGCCTTCTGGACGTTGCGGATATCCTCGATGACCGTCGTGGTGAAATGCTCGATGGCGATCGGCTTGTTGGGGTCGGGATTGTCTATGA
>MWAR01000262.1 GCA_002068715.1 bacterium ADurb.Bin374 | reverse complement strand
GTCTGGCTGGTCAAAGCCGGTTCACTGGACACTCCCGGAGCGGTCGAGGCGAACGTCTTTTTCCGGACGGCATCCGGCCGCCGGATTCCTTGGTCGTTGAACGGCCAGCCTCGCGAACAGGATTTCACGGGCGGCGTGTGGTATTTCACGGACGAGGACTGGAAACCCGCGACCGATGTGCGCTGATTCACGGATACATCACGCCGTTGAAGGCGTGAAAAGATATCGGAAAAAGGAGAAGTAGGGAGAATGAGAAAGTTCTTGTTTCTGGCTGTCTGTATCATGGTTTTATGCGCGAGCCCGGCGGTTTGGGCTCAGGCGAGTCTGGCCGATGGGGATTCCACGGATTTCACCATCACCATCGACGGTCACAAGGAGCATGTGACCTGCATCCAGGATGCCGTCAAACCCAACCAGTGGTATTACGTCCCCAGCAAGATCCGCCTCGACACGATGAAGGATGCCACGACCAAGAAGGAAATCCCGGTGTTTTCGCTGGTGAAGTATCAGGCCAAGGATCCCGAAGATCCCCAGAAGCTTCTGGAAGGCGGCGTCATGCAGTGCGCCGTCAACCTGGCGCTTCCCCCCGGCGGCCTCGACCAGCTGAAGGGCGAGCTGGCCAAGCACACGGGGAAGAAGCCCTCCGAGATTCTGCTTTCCCCGCTTTCGATGGTCGACGCGAAGCTCACCGTCTGGGGTCCGGGCGGCGAGAAGCTGGGCGATGCTCCCCAGGCTCCCGATATCGCTCCCGCGTTCGCCAACCAGTCGATTCCGATCCAGATCAACCTGAACAAGCTCGGCGCCGACTTCTCCGACGCTCTCGTGAAGTCCGGCGGCGGCATCCCGATCAACATCACCTTCAGCTTCAACGGTCTCACGCCGAAGGCCGGCTTCAAGGTCACCCTCGACTACGACCAGACCTTCAAGCACCTAAGCACCGACTCGAAGGCCCGCGTTTCTTGGAACAGCTGGTTCTGCAGCGGCAGCGCCAAGGCTGACATTTCCACGGTGCGCGAAAGCCTCGTCACGAACAAGTGTCTGACGATCGAGAGCATTTCGGGCGAGCATTTCACCGACGAGCAGATCGACAAATACATGCTGCCGATCATCGAGAAACTGCAGCAGGAAATGTTCTCCATGCAGGAGCCCGAGAAGATCGACCCCGCCAAGGCCGCCGAGCCTGATGCGGGTGGCCGCGGCATCGTCAAGGTCGGCGTCAGCTTCGCCCTCAAGTCCGTCGAGAAGGTGAAGAAGGGCAAGACCGTGATCTCGATGAACCGCCAGCAGATCATGAAGCGCCAGACCGCCGTCGGCGGCGTCGTCACCCTGGCCAACTGGCCCAAGGACGTTCAGGACAGGTGTGTCGTCACCATGCCGGCCGGCAACTGGGCAAGCGCTTGGTACAGCCTGCCCGACGTCGGCGATGCAGGCGGCGTCGGGATCACCGAAGTCGCCGTCACCGTCAAGGTGCTCGATCCGGCCGGCAAGCCGGTCGCCAAGTGCCCGACCCAGATGGCGAAGTGGACCGCCAAGGACGGCGTCTGGAAGGACGCGAAGAATAACGAGCGCTATACTCTCCTCTTCCCGATGGCGGGCGTCCTCGACGCTTTCAAGGGCAAGGAGAGCGAGCTCAAATACGAGCAGACCATCAACGTGACCCAGGTCGTGGGCGGCCAGACGAAGAAGTTCAACTTCAAGTCCACCGACCAGATGTTCGACGGCGAAGCCGCGATCTCGACCCCGATGGCCAACCTCGAGACGATCAACCTCAGCGGCACCCTCGTGACCTTCTACGGCACCAACTTCCCGGACAGCGAGCTCATGCCTGCAGCGTTCAAGGGCAAGCCCTCCGACCTGACGAACGTGAACGTCAGCCTCAAGACCAAGAAGCCGGCCAAGACCTACACCGGCACCATCACCCCGAAGACCACGGACTTCTATGTCCTCGTGGAGAAGGCCCCCGGCGACGAGGAACCCGAAATCGAGGCGAAGGTCACGTTCAACTCGAAGAAGAACAAGAAGGAAATCGTCATCAAGAACCTGATCGAGGAAATCGGCGACCAGTGGTATCTCACCGACCTCGACTTCCTGCCCGAAAGCTGATCTCTGCCTGATGCCGGCCGCGCGGGGCGACCCGCGCGGCCGGTTTACCGAAATATGAATAAATATATATATATAATCGTGATTCTAGTGGGAGGATGCCTTCTGCCCGCGATCGCCGCGGAGCAGGCCCGGCTCGATGAGGGATTGTCGACGATCCGCGTCGTCGCCGTTTCGGAAGAGACGCACAACGTGATCTGTCTGCCTGTCGGGATCGTCGTTCACGCACCGGAGGATCCCGCCCGCGAGCCCATCGTCATGCGGGTCGGCGGTGATGTTTCCGTGAACGCCCGGGTAGCCATCGTCGCTTCGTCGACCGAGACGGAAGAACTGAATCGAAGAGTCATTCGGGAACTTGGTCCTGAATATACGATAGACTATTGTAAGAATCCCTCGTGGGCCCTCGACGTGAAAACCGGGGATATGCCTCTCGCAAGCAGAGCGATGACGGAGGGTGCCCTCTCGGGCTGGACCTTCATCGCCATGATCCCCGCCGAGTTGGCGTCACCGGCGGTGTCACTGAATTTTTCCGGGGAAATCAGGTCCCCGTCGGTCCTGAAAAAAGGCGCGGCCGTGAGGAGCGTCCGGACGGTCACGATGTCCGATTCCTCTTCGACTTCAACGAGCGGTGACATGCTGACCATCTCGAGAACGGACTCTTCTGCCGAAACGACGCGGAAGAACTCGTATCGGCACGCCCAGCTCTCTTCCGCAACGTTTCCCCTGACAGGGAGCTGGGAAAAAACGATCGTTCCCGAACGCTGAACCGGAGCGCAAAGAATGCCGTCGACACAGAACGTTCACTCCAGCAGCCTCCGATGGTCGGTGACCGCGCCCCTCTTCGCGCTTCTCCTTCTCGTCGGAACATGGGGCTGCGGCGGCGGTGGCGGCGGCGGTGAAAGCGGCTCGGTGTCGGCCGGCATCATCATGGGGAGCCTCGAAGGCCTTTCGAACGCCGCGCCATGGACCGGCGAAGCCTGGCTCGAAGAGTATCCCTCCATCCGGGCGACGGTGGCCTCGACGGGAGCGTTCCTGTTGTCCGGCGTTCCAACAAACCAGGCCTGCCGGGTCGTGGCCCGCATCACGTATCCTGCCGGAACCGTTCTCGGCATTCGTGCCTCGCTGCCGGATGGCTCGATCAGCCCGGCAGCGGCCGGATCGAACATTCTGTGGGCACGATCCGGTCCGATCCGGGCCGGCTACGCGGAAATCGCGCACGTTCTGCGCCTCGAACCGGGTGTGAAGGCTTTGACAGGCTTTCTTCTCGATGAGACGGGAAAGCCCGTGACGGACGCCAGGATCACGTTCTGGGGCATCACGCTCTCTCCCGCTGTCGACGGGAGCTTCCGCACCCCGGAACTTCCCTCCTCGACCCTCGCTCTTTCCGTGTCATTTCAGGCGCCCGGCAGGCAGGCGAGCCTTCTTTCGGTTCCGATGCCGGATACCGCGTTTCCTCCCATCTTCCGGCTCACGATGGTACCGACGACGTTCGAAGACCATCCGCCTCTTCTGACGATTGCCTCGGCCCCGGCGGAGGTTGCGCCTGGCCAGCGAGTGACGATCGGAGTTTCGGTCGATGATCCCGATGCCGCCGATGCGGCTCTCACGCCGTCCTGGGAAACTTCGGCCGGGTCCCTGGAACCAGGGGCCGACATCCTGCACCGGATATGGACGGCCCCTGCCGAAAGCGGTATGGCGACGGTCACGATCCGGGTCACGGACCATGCCGGCCTTTCCGGGGAAGCGCAGATCGGCTGGGCCGTCGGCGGGGCCACGGGCGTTCTGCCTCGGATCGCGACGTTCACGCCGCAGAGCGGCGTTCCGGGCTCCTGGGTGACGATCACCGGAACCGGTTTCGTGAGTTCGAGGGGGGGAAATCCGGATGTCAGGTTCAATGGGCTGTCTGCGAGCCTCAAGGAATGGAGTGCGACCAGGATCGTCGCTATGGTTCCAGAAGAAGCAGAAACCGGCCCTCTCAGCGTCGTGACGAGTGACGGCGTTTCGACGGCGGCCACGTTCACGGTCGTGGATTTTCAGATCGGGATGACGCCCCTTTATGGGCCGCCGGAGACGGTCATCACCCTCCAGGGATTCGGCTTCGACGCCGACAATCCGGGGCAGGTCCTTGTGAACGGCCGTGCGGCGACGATCCTCCTGTGGTCCGACAAGACGATCCAGGCGCGCGTTCCCCGTCTTGCCACCACGGGGCCGGTGACGGCCGTCATTCGTGGACGGCCTCACACGGTCGAGACGTTCACCGTCTCGAAGGCGACGACATTGTCGCCGGCCCGAGCGCTTCGCGGAACATCCATCACGATGACCGGCGACGGTTTTGGTCCCGATCAGGGCACGAGCGAGCTGCGTCTCGCATCGGGCGTCGTCGTCACGCCTGATTCCTGGGAAGACGGAGAAATTTCATTCACGATTCCTCCGCAGGCGGTTACTGGCC
>MWAR01000261.1 GCA_002068715.1 bacterium ADurb.Bin374 | reverse complement strand
ACCGGCGCGGGAAAATCGACGACACTCTCCACGTTCATCACGCATATCGTTTCGCACAAGGCCAAAAGCGTGATCACGGTCGAAGATCCGATCGAATATATCTTCGGCGATGGAATCGGCATGGTCAGCCAGCGACAGGTGGGTGTCGACTGCCGCACGTTCGACGAGGGCATACGAGGCGCTCTCCAGACCGATGCCGACGTGGTCATGGTCGGCGAGCTTCGTGATCCCGACGCTGTCAACATGACGCTGACGGCGGCCGAATCCGGCAAGCTCGTTTTCGCTACCCTGCACAGCAACACGGCGATGCAGGCCATCGACCGCTTCGTGAACCTGTTTCCGCAGACGCAGCATGTCCAGGTGCTCAGCCGGCTTGCGACGACCCTGATCGGCATCATCACCCAGACGCTGGTTCCCCGAAAACTCGGGAAGGGGCGCGTCGCGGCGTTCGAGGTGCTGATGGGCCTGCAGATGATCCGGTCGCTGATCGCGGAAAACCGGATCCATCTCATCCAGTCGTATCAGGAGGCCGGCGGCGATACCGGCATGTGCACGCTCGACCAGGCGCTTGCCCAGCTCGTGATCTCCGACAAGATCTCGATTTCCGAAGCCCTGATGCGGGCCACGAATCAGACCACCGTGAAGAAGATGATCGAACAGGCCGGCGTCACGCCCGGCCCGGAGGGTGCCCACTCATGAAACCGAAGATATTCACGTATTTCGATCAGGCCATCGAAATGGGCGCGAGCGACTTGATGCTCAAACCCGGCTCGCCGCCGGCGTTCCGGCTGAACGGCCACATGGTCGTTTCCGAAGAGGATGCGCTGGCGCCGCAGGAGATGTATGACCTGTTCCTGCCAATCATCGACATCAGACGCCAGGAATCGCTTCACGGCACGTTCGAGTGTTATTCGATGTATCCGTACAAGCGCAAGGCCCGGATCCGCTTCTATCTCTTCCAGCAGCGCGAAGGGTTCGCGGGCTCGTTCCGGTTCATCAGCACGGCTGTGCCCACCATCCAGGACCTCGATCTTCCCGAGGAACTCGAGATCCAGGCGCTCAAACCGCGCGGCCTCTTCCTCGTCACGGGGCCGGCCGGCAGCGGCAAGTCGCATACGATGGCGGCGATGGTGCAAGCCATCAACAAGCGTTTTGCACGGCACATCATCACGATGGAAAACCCCATCGAGTTCGTGTTCACCCGTGCCCAGTCGATCTTCACCCAGATCGAGGTGGGAGCCAGCATCCCGACCTACCAGGATGCCCTGACGAACGCCCTGCGCGAAGACCCCGACGTGATGATGATCGGGGAGATGCGCGATCAGAAGACGGTCGAGATGGCGCTCGTCGCCTCGGAAACGGGACATTTCGTGCTCTCGACCCTGCCGACGATCGGCGCGGCCCCGACAATCGAGCGCATCGTCAGCTTCTTTCCGACCGACAAGCACGACGAGGTGCGCCTGCAGGTTTCCATGAACCTGGTGGGAATATTCTCGCAGATATTGATTCCCCGCGTCTCCCCCCAGCAGCGTGCGAGCGTGGCCTATGAGCTGATGATCGCCAACTCGGCGATACGGACGCTGATCCGCGACAAAAAGTATTCGCAGCTCGTCTCGACCATGCTGATGGCGAAGCGCGAGGGGTGCGTGACGCTCAAGCACTCGCTCACCAAGCTTCTGCGCGATGAAACGGCCAACCAGGAACTGGTGCGGGCAATGCTTCAGGAGATCGTCGAATGAACCAGATCGCCGTCGAAAAGATCAAAACCATGCAGGAAAAGGCCGCGGCGAAGTTGCTGCCCCTGCTCACAACCGATCTGCCGGTCGCCATTCGCGCACGGGCGGCCCTCGCCGTCGCAAAGACGCATGCCCCCGGGAGCGAGCAGGGCGTCATGGAATTTTTCAGGTCGAATCCCGACCTTGAGGAGTCGATCCGGGCCGTCGCCGAACTGGGCGGCGATGCCGCTCTTGCCGCCCTGATCGCGAGAGGCAGGGAAAAACGCGCCTTCAACCGCGACGTGATTGCGGAAGCGCTTGCGCGTTTCCGGACGCCCGCTAGTGCCGATTATCTCGTCGAGTTGCTTGGCGACGAGGATCGCCACGTCCGCTTCCAGGCCGCGAACAGCCTGTTTGCGCACGGAGGCCGCGACTCCGCCCTGGCCCTGTGCCGGTACATTTCCGACCCCGATGAATGGATATCGATGACGATTCTTCGCATCCTGTGCCGTATGAAGGAGCACGAGTCGATCCCGTTCCTCGCCGAGCAGTTCGCCAAGGATACGGATCTGCGCCGGAAAGCGCAGATGGTTTCGTTCCTGTCGATGTTCAGGAGCGTGACGCTCGTGAACATCTTCGACGAGGGGCTCAAGGGGAAGGATGCCCGCCTGAAAGCGAACTCGATCGAGGCGATCGGCGAGCTCGAACTCCCGTCGCGTGAGATCCAGAGCCGGATCATGCCGTTCCTGCACGATCCGAACAACCGCATTCGAGCGAACACGATTCTCGCCCTGGCACGCACTCAGGCTGAACTCATGCGGCCTGAGATCGTCCAGATGGTCGATTCCAGCGATATCCAGCTGAGGCGCAGCGCCGCCTACATCCTCGGCCAGATCTCGCCGGCCGGCAACGAGGATCTGGCGGCGAAGCTCGTCGTCGACCAGTCGGACGAAGTGCGGCGGCGCATGGTGCTCTCGCTGAAGAAATTCCCGCCCGACTTCGTTCGCACCCAGCTCGAACGCGTGATCGTCGATCAGAACAAATGGATCCGCAAGTTTGCCGTCGAGATGGCGGCCGGGTTCCAGGACTTCCCCAAACACCCCGTCATCCGGCAGTTCAAGCTGGAAACGGCATATCCCAACGTCGTTGCCTGCATGGAGTTTTTCGCGAAGCATCCCGACGAAGAAGGGGTGCGGCTGATCAGACAGCGGGTCAAGGACCCGCGGCATCAGGTCGTTTCGGGCGTCATTCGCAGCATCGGCTCGATCTTCGGCATCAAGGGGCTCCAGGCGCTCGCTCCCCAGATCAACTCCAGGGATCCCAAAATTTT
>MWAR01000260.1 GCA_002068715.1 bacterium ADurb.Bin374 | reverse complement strand
GCAGCAAGCCGCGAGGAGGGCAAGTGACATGGCGATTCACCTTGAAAAAATCGAGTTTCCCCTTCCGCACGAACCGGCAGATACCGAAGCCCTCAGGGCCATGCTTGGGTCGCTCCATTTCCGCCATCTCGACGTCGGCTCGTGCAACGCCTGCGACAATGAACTGATCGCTCTCGGCGGCCCGCATTACGATATGCAGCGGCTTGGCATCGACTGTGTCGCCTCGCCCCGCCATGCCGACGTCCTCATGCTGACCGGCCCCGTCAGCCGCAATGGGCTCGTCGCTTTCTACGAAACATACACCTGCACGCCCCTTCCACGGCTCGTCATAGCCGTCGGAAACTGTGCCTGCACGGGCGGCGTCTTCGCCGGCAGTTACGCCGTTTTCGATGGCGCACGCGACGTCGTCAGCGTCGCGATCAGCATCCCCGGCTGTCCCCCGGCCCCCGACGAGATCCTCGCCGCACTCACCGCCGGCCTCCGCGCCTACGCCGCGCTCCAGAAAACGACATCGTAATACAGAAATACGGGCACATCATCCCCGTCACCGTGGGGGCGGATCGCGATCCGCTAAATGGAGATGATAGAAGAAAGCAACGGGCGGTTCCTTTTGGAACCGCCCGCTGCTTTCTATTGCCAGGTATTTATTTCTTGACGGCCAGGTCGATGTAATCGGTCGTGACGGTCGGCCGGTCCTTGGCGCCGAGGAACTCGAGAAGCTCGGCGATGATCTTCGCCTTGCTTTCGGCGTCCTGGCGGCTCCAGGTGCGGCTCTTGATCTCGATGTAGTTGCCGATCGCCGGTTTCTTCATGGTGTCGATGTTGATGAAGAATTCGGTCTCCTTGAAGTGCACGAGATACCGCAGGCGGTCCTTCTGGACCTCGGTCTCGTCCTTCGGCTGGAAATACTCGCGGTAGAAGCGGAGCGAGTTGTTCGCCGGGGCGAGATAGCGGCTGCGGGAGAGCAGGACGGCCGACGGATACTTGTTTTCGCGGTCCTGGCCGAGTAGCGTGAGCCGTGCGCGGACCTGGGTGACCTGGCCCTTCTCGTCGACGAACTCGTCCTCTCGGTACCGGAGGCGGCCCTGGGTCGAATCCTCGAAGTCGAAATACGTGTCGAACTGGCGGTAGTGGCGCTTGCGTTCGATCTCGATATCGCCCTTCTCGAGCTTGGCGACGATCGGAGCGGTCTCGTCGATCTTCACCTTGACCTGGACCTCGAAGCTTTCTTCCTCCATCGCGCCGCCGATCGCGACCAGCTTGGACAGCACCGACTGCTCGCGCTTGGCGAGGAAAGCGTCGATACGGCCGGCATACGTGGTGGCGTCCTTCACCAGGTCCGCTTCGTCGAGGGTCAGCACCTTGCGGTCGCGCATCAGCCACTTGCCGTTCACCATCGAGTCGGTGACGTCAGTCGACTTCGTCGCATAGACGATCTGGGAATAAATGCAGGTCTCGTCACGCTTGAAACGCGGCTGGTTGTGGAGAGGATGAATGTCTACTGTTATAATATCGGCACGTTTGCCAGGGATCAGCGAACCCGTGATCGAGTCGATATGCAGGGCCCGGGCGCCGAGGCGGGTCGCCATGAGCACGACGCTGCGGGCGGGGAGGGCGGTCGGGTCGAGGGTCGAAAGCTTGGCGAGGAAGCTTGCGAGCCGCATTTCCTCGAACATGTCGAGGTCGTTGTTCGAGGCGGGGCCGTCGGTGCCGAGACCGACCGAGACGCCGAGTTCGAGCATGCGCTTGGTTGGCGCCGCGCCCGAGGCCAGCTTCATGTTCGAGGACGGATTGTGAATGGCGCTGACGCGATGCTTCGCCATTTCGCGCATCTCGCCCTCGTCGATGTAGACGCAGTGGGCAGCGATGGTCTTGGTGTCGAGCAGGTTCTGCTTGCGGAAGTAGGGAATGCCGGGCATTCCATACTGGGTGCGAAGGCCTTCGACTTCCTGTGACGTTTCCGAGAGGTGGGTGTGCAGAGGAACGTCGTATTCCATCGCGATCGCGGCGCAGGCCTTCAGCAGCTCGGGAGTCGTGGTGTACGGCGCGTGGGGCGCGATCGCGGGAACGATCAGCGGATGCCCCTTCCATTTCTGGATGAAAGTGCGGGTGTAGCTGAGCGCATCGTCATAAGAGGGCGCGTCGGGGGCCGGAAACTTGAGAACGGACTCGCCGCACACGGCGCGCATCCCGGCTTCGGAGGCGGCTTTCGCCACCTCGTCCTCGAAGTAATACATGTCGGCGAAACAGGTCGTGCCGCTGCGGATCATCTCGGCGCAAGCGATCTTCGTGCCGAGGTAGACGAACTCCGGCGTCACGAACTCGCGTTCGACGGGCATCATATACCCCATCAGCCATACGTCGAGCCGAAGATCGTCGGCCAGCCCGCGCAGAAGCGTCATCGGGACATGGGTGTGGGCATTGATCAGGCCCGGCATCAGAACCTTGCCGGCGCAGTCGATCGTCTCCTTGCCGGAATATTCCTGCCTGATCTCGGCATCGGGGCCGACCGCGACGATCGTCTCGCCGTTGACGGCGATCGCGCCTTTTTCGTGCTGGGTGAATTCCTGATCCATGGTCAGGACATGGGCGTTGGTGAAAAGAACATCAACCTGTTTCATCGTGTCTTCATCTCACCTTTCTTGTTCAGTTGGCCGGGATTCTCC
>MWAR01000259.1 GCA_002068715.1 bacterium ADurb.Bin374 | reverse complement strand
GGGACCTGTGCTCATGAAAATTGCGAGAGATGATGAAAATTAATGAAATAAGGCCAAAATAGTATGAAAACAAAAGATTGAATTGAATAGATCTGTCTCAGCTCTATATATCGATAAAAACCTCGCAAAAGAAATGGACATGTTCGGACGATAAACATATTAGAGAAGCGGAAAATTCTATCAACTCGACATGGAAGGGGGATGGTAAAAGGGTCCAGTAAGGGGGCAAGAAGGTACAACTGATTTTTTAATCTGAGGCAAGGAAGCCTCTGATAACGATTCAAGGAGGAATCGATATGTCTCTCAGCATCAATCAGAACATCCTGTCGCTCAAAACCCACACGCAGCTTTCAAACACATCCAGCCGGCTCGAGAAATCCATCGAAAAACTGAGTTCCGGCCTTCGCATCAACAGAGCTGCAGACGACGCCGCAGGACTCGCTATCAGTGAGAAGCTGCGCCGCCAGGTCAGAGGTCTGAGCCGCGCGGTGATGAACGCCCAGGACGGCGTTTCGATGATGCAGTCCGCCGAAGGCGCGTTGAGCGAAACCCAGAGCATTCTGCAGCGCATGCGCGAACTGGCCATCCAGTCGAGCAACGACACGCTCACCAGCAATGACCGTCTGGAAATCCAGAAGGAAGTCAACCAGCTCCGCGATGACATCAACCGCATCGCGAACAACACCGAGTTCAACACCAAGAAGCTGCTCGACGGCAGTCAGACGGCGCTGATCAGCTCGAGCTCCCAGTATGTCGACGGCATGGTCACCGGCGTCGGTAAAGGCGGCGGCGATTTCGACGTCAGCATCACCCTGATGCAGGCCGGGACCAGCCAGATGCAGCGCTCCCAGATCTTCACCCTCAAGGATGGCACGGGGTCCCTTGCCAAAGGCTCGACCCAGCTTCAGAGCATCGCTCAGTTCTATGATTCGAACGGGGTTTTCGTGCTTGCTTCCGCCTTGGATCTCTCGCTGAGTGGTAATTCGAAGACGACCTCGATTTCCGTCGATGGGCAGATGTCCCTCGACAGACTGTCCGCGGCGATTCAGAACGCGCTTGTCGGCAGTTCGGGACTTGGTATCGCCAATTCCAAAGTCGGTCTCGTGAATACCGCGCAGACAGGGGTTGCCGGAATCGGCGGGTATCTTCAGATGATCTCCGGTTCGATCGGTGACGCCGGAAGTGTTGCGCTTTCCGCCGATCAGGGTCTCATGACCGCTCTCGGCCTGACAACGATTCGCGAAGCGAAGAACAATCTCGTCGAACTCACTTCGCGGGATGTCTTCGGAAACGTTTCTCAGGTCCGGACCTCGGAGGACGTTGCATCCGGCCTTCTCGACGGCATCGATCTACAGTTCGCCTCGCAGCCGGCTCAGGTTGCGGGTCTCGGGGGGTTGGAAACCGGCCTGAAGATCACGGCCGTAGCGGGTGACGTGTTCGGAATTCGCGTCGGAGCCACCAACAAAGCCATCACGCTCGGGCGAGGCAACTGGACGCTGGAGGGTCTGGCGCGCAGCATCAACGCCCAGCTTGCGACCGGCACCGTGATCAGCGGCATGTCGGCGTTGGTCATCGATGGCCAGATTCGCATCATGTATGAACCCACGGCTGCTTCACGCGACTCCTCGTTCGAGATCGTGAGCGCGAATGCGCCGACCGTCGGTATTCTGAACGGTTCCTACAGCGGGTTCGTGCAGGGGTCCAAGGACGCGACCAAATCGGCGTTCGGATTCAGCAACTTCATTTTGAGCGGCGCGCCGGCTGACAACGAGATCTATATCTGGGTCGATGACGGCGTGATGACCGCCGTCGATGTTCCCGTCACCGCTCAGGATGACCCGACGTCTCCCGATCTGAAACTGTTTGACGATTGGAGGAGATCGGCCGAGGAAAGTCTCGCGACGAACGATGTTCGGGTCCGGATCGACGCCGTCAACGGCGGCATCGCTTTCACCTCCCTTCGCGTCGGGAAAGAGAACCTTACCACGGGCGGATCTGAAGTCAGTCAGGTTCGTGTCCGGTTCGATCCCTCGTCGGGCATTACGGCGAATTTCGACAAGAAGTTCGGCCTCTCGCTCGATGCAACTGCGGTCGGCTCGGGTGACAAGAATTTCCGGATGCATGTCGTCGACAATACGCCGCAGTTCCAGATCGGCGCGGATGAAGGCCAGAACATGAAGATCGCGGTCTCCGAGATGTCCGCGAAGGCTCTCGGCGTGGACAATCTCGATCTGACAAGCATCTCGGGTGCCCAGAAGAGCCTTTCAAAGCTGAACAAGGCGATCGACAAGGTGTCTTCCGAGCGGTCCAAGCTCGGTGCCTTCCAGAACAGGCTCGAATACTCGATCAACAACCTGAACACCACCAAGACCAACCTTAGCGCCGCCGAGTCGCGCATCAGGGATGCCGACATGGCGCTCGAAATGGTCGAGTTCACGCGCAATCAGATTGTCTCCCAGTCGGGGACGGCGATGATGGCTCAGGCCAATCTGATCCCGCAGAATATACTCCAGCTCCTGAAGTAACGCATCCTGCCGGTTCGTGACTCCTGCAAGGTGATCGTCACAGTGCCGGGCGAAGGGCTCTTCCTTCCCCGGCCGTGACACCGGACGATTCCAAGGTCCGGTTACCAGCAGGCTCGCGGACAAGGCGGGATACAGCCCTTTTCGGACCTTTCGAGGATTTGGCTGCAAAGCCCGTTTCCGAACGATCCGGTTCTTCCCGGTGCGATGACGCCGGGGCTGGAAGGAACTCCTTCCAATCGCTCTTTGAGATGGTTCAAACGAATCGGCTGATACTGCCCTCACGTGCGTATCAGCGGTTCCGAACAGGCAGGCACGCGATGTGGCCGGTGTCGCCGACATGGAGGATGCGGCAACGGGCGCAGGCGTACCTGGCGTCTGGCGGGGAAGCCCGCAGGCGCAAAAGGCACCACGAATCCGAATTGAAAGGAGGAACCGCCCCTGGAAGATGTAAGTATGAAAAGTTCATGCTATAAAATATAGATGTGTTCGGGTAAGGAGGCCTCAATAAACGATTCATGGAGGAATCATTATGTCACTCACCATCAACCAGAACATCCTATCCCTGAAAGCGCACTCGACCCTGGCCACGACGTCGAGCCGGCTCGAAAAATCGATCGAGAAGCTCAGCTCGGGCCTGCGGATCAACAAAGCAGCGGATGACGCCGCGGGACTGGCCATCAGCGAAAAGCTTCGTCGTCAGGTCAGAGGCCTGACGCGGGCAGCGCTGAACGCCCAGGACGGTGTCTCGATGATCCAGTCGGCGGAAGGCGCGATGAGCGAGATGCAGAGCATTCTGCAGCGTATGCGCGAACTGGCCATCCAGTCGAGCAACGACACGCTCACCAGCAATGACCGTCTGGAAATCCAGAAGGAAGTGAACCAGCTTCGCGACGACATCAACCGCATCTCGAACAACACCGAGTTCAATACGAAGAAGCTGCTCGACGGCAGCCAGACCGCTCTGATCAGCGCCAGTTCGCACTCCGTCAACGGCATGGTGACCGGTGTCGGGAAGGGGGGCGGCGACTACGACGTCAGCATCACCCTCGTCCAGGGCGGCATCAGCCAGATGCAGCGTTCGCAGATCATGACGCTGAAAGATTCCTCGGGAGCGCTTGCCAAGGGCTCGACGCAGCTGCAGAGTATCGCCCAGTTCTACGACACCAACGGCGTCTTCGTCCTTGCTTCCGCCCAGAACCTCTCGTTGAGTGGCAACTCAAAGACGACCTCCATATCGGTCGATGGGCAGATGTCTCTCGACAGGCTCGCGGCGGCAATCCAGAATGCTCTGGTCGGGACCTCGGGTCTCGAGATCGCCAATTCGAAAGTGGGTGTCGTGAACAGCAGCCAGACCGGCGTATCCGGCATCGGCGGCTATCTCCAGATGGTTTCGGGCTCGATCGGCGATATCGGGAGCGTCGCGTTCTCCGGCGACCAGGCCCTGATGACCGCTCTCGGCCTCACCACCATTCGTGACGCGAAGAACAACCTCGTGGAGCTTTCCTCGAAGGATGCGTTTGGGAACATGACCCAGGTCCGAACCTCAGAGGACAGAGCGATCGGCCTGCTCCAGGGAATAGACGTCAAGTTCTCCTCGCAAGCGGCCCAGGTCGCAGGTCTCGGCGGCCTTGGAGAGGGGCTGACGTTCACCTCCGACGCATCGTTTGTTCTCTCCGCAGGGGGCATCAGCGTTGAAGTCACTATTGATACGGGCAACTGGACAATGGAAGGCTTGGCGCGGAATATCAATGCTCAGCTGACTACAATCACCGGAGCTACGGCAATGGTCATCGATGGCCAGATTCGCATCATGTATGAGCCTGTTGCCGCAGGTGCCGACTCTTCATTCAGAGTAACCGATGCAACTACGAATCCGCTTGGAATCATGAATGGGTCTTACAGCGGATTCATTCAGGGGTCCAAGGATACGACCAAGACCGTGTTTGGATTCAGTATATATGCAACTGCTACTGGAACGTTCGACATCAGTGTCAGCGACGGCGTGAAGACCTCGACTCTGAGCATGAACATCATAAGCGAGGTTGATGTGGCCGATATGAAGAGCTTCGATTTGTGGCAGCAGTCCGTGAACAGCACACTGAAAGCCGATGGCGTGGCTGTCAGGGTTGATGCGGTGAACGGGGGAGTTGCATTCACGTCGCTCCGCGTCGGAAAGGAAAACTCTGCGAACGGTGGGACGATTCTCAGTCAGGTTGCCGTTGACTTCACGGCTCCTGCGGGAATATCCGGATTGGACAAAAAGTTCGGATTTGCGTCGCAAGCCATGGCGGTGGGATCTGGCGACAAGAACTTCCGGATGCATGTGGTCGACAACACTCCCAGCTTCCAGCTCGGCGGTGACGAAGGCCAGAACATGAAGATCGCGATCTCGGAGATGTCTGCCAGCGCTCTCGGCGTCGACAATCTCGACCTGACAACCATCGAAGGGGCACAGAAGAGCCTCTCGAAGCTGAACAAGGCGATCGACAAGGTGTCTTCCGAACGTTCGAAGCTCGGTGCGTTCCAGAACAGGTTGGAATACTCCATCAACAGCATCAACACGATGAAAACCAATCTGAGCGCCGCCGAGTCGCGCATCAGGGATGCCGACATGGCGCTCGAGATGGTCGAGTTCACCCGCGACCAGATCGTGGCCCAGTCGGGTACCGCGATGCTGGCCCAGGCGAATCTGGTGCCTCAGGGGGTCCTCCAGCTCCTGAAGTAGGAGTTCCGATAAGAGGTATGGTACAGTTGTAGGATGGTGAGTGACAGGGCCGGGCGGGAGGGATTGCCCTCCTTCCCGGCCGCACCACTCCCTCGTTGGCTTGAATTCACGGGATGCAAAGATTCGTTCCGTGAAAGGAGGTAGATCGATATGGAAATCGGAAATGTGAAACCTGTAGCCGTTCAAATTCCCGAGATGACCAAGGAGCCAGAGGTCAGCATTCCCATGCCCGGCTCCGGCACGCCCATGCAGCAGGAAGCGGTGAAGGCGCAGGCCGAAGCCGAGGATCCCGCCAAACAGATGGAGAAAATCAAGGATGCCGTCGATAAGTTGAACAAGACGTCCATGATTTTCGACCGTTCTCTGAAGTTCAGGATTCATGATGCAACCCAACAGATGATGGTTTCGGTCATCGACGTCGCGAACGACAAGGTGATCCGGGAGATCCCCTCCCAGGAAGCGCTCGATCTCGTCGCAAAAATGCAGGAATACCTGGGAATCATCTTCGACAAGAAGGCCTGACGAGCCTGGAGATTTCCGGTTCACTCGCGGAGCTGATCCCGGCGCCGTGAAGGAGGTACTATATGGTCAGCAGTATTTCGAGAAACTGGGTCGGTGGCCTGTCCAGCGGGCTTGACACGCAAAGCCTGATCACCAAGATCATCGAAGCCGAGCGCGCGCCGCTGAATCAGCTCGAGCAGAAGCGCAACACGATCGCCTTCCAGAAGTCGATCCTGCAGGATGTGAATCTCAAGCTGTACGGCCTTCAGAACAAGGCCACCGACCTGATCTTTTCGAAGACCTTCAATTCCAAGTCCGTTACCTCCTCGAGTGACAAGCTGCTGAGCGCCGTAGCGAACACGTCGGCGAAAGTCGGCAGTTACACCATCAACGTGAAACAGCTGGCTTCCGCCACGAGCGTCTCTTCCACAAGCAGGTTGGGCGGGGCGATCGAGATGGGGGAGAACCTGCAGAGCCCGAAATCGGTCGGGGGTGTGAATACGGTCCTGAGCAATCTCGGCGTCACACCCGGTGAATTGAAGCTGACGATCGGTTCTGCGACGGAAAATATCACGGTGGACCCGGGAGCCTCCGTCCAGAACCTGATCAACAGCATCAATACAACTATTTCCGGCAATACGAACATGAAAGGAAAAGCCGTCGCCGGGTATGACCTGAAAACGAACCGGGTTCGCGTCACGCTTCTAGACAGCAACAAGACGCTGGCCTTGTCCGATATATCCGGCGATGTCGTGGGAAAGATGTTCTCCGCCACGGGCAGCGTCACCCTCACAAAGGATCAGCCGGCGAAGGATTCGAGCCTGCTGCCGATCAGGGCGGGGCTTCAGACGACACTGCGGGATCTCGGCGTCGATACTCTCTCCGGGATGACCGTTCAGCGGCAGGGTGGGGCTGCGGTGACGCTCGATCTGGCATCGGCGGGCCTCGACGCGGATTCGACGATATCCGAGTTCGTGAGCGCGATGAACCACCGGATCGATGCTTCTCCCGACCTGGTCCGGGGCGGCGCGGTGACCGGCAATCCGGCGGACCGGCTGATGGAGTTCAAATTCGACCAGGGAACGGGAAAACTGGTGCTGGCGAATGCCGACACCACCGATACGACGAAGTTCACCGTCGGCACCTCGAGCGGGAATCTCGCGGCGATGCTGTTCGGCAATACGACCGTCTCCTCGACGACGGATTCCGGGAAAAAGCTCTCTCAGGAGACGTTCTCTTCCGTCATCACCACCGGAATGTTCACGCTCGACGGGGTGCAGATCGCGATCGACAACCAGAACGACACGCTCCAGAACGTGCTTTCGAGAATCACCTCCCTGACGGGGATTGCCGCGACATACGATCCCGAAAAGGACACGATCAGACTGACCCGGAAGGATGGAACTTCGCTTCCGATCGGCCTGGGCGCTGCGAACGACACCAGCAATTTCCTCACGGCTGCCGGCCTGATAAGCGGTTCTCAATCGACGTCGGCAACGCTTTCAAGCGGTTCGGGACTCGGCTTCTCGGCCGTCGATGCCCTTTCGCAGAATCTCGAAACGCTCGGGCTCGCGACGGCAGGCTCCTCCGGGCAGGTGAAGCTGACGGTGAACGGCACGGCAAGCACGGTCGACTGGAACTCGACCGACTCGCTCGCGTCGTTCATGGAGCGGCTGGATGCGATTTCGGGCGTCGAAGACGTCTGGTACGACGAGGCCAGTCACACCTTCCGGATCGCGTCGGAGCAGAAAGGCAGTTCCGCAAGCCTCAAACTCGAAGACGCGAGCGGAGGGCTCGCCGCTTCCCTCGGCATCGCTTCGGGAACGACCGCCTCGGGGGCCGATTCCGGACCGACCTTGGAAAGCAGCCGCCCGCTTTCGTCGCTTCAGACGTCCGCGACGCTCGACAAAACCGGATTTGCCCAGACCATTTCTGCCGGAACGTTCACCATCAACGGCGCCACGTTCACCATCGCGAATCCCGGCTCGATCACACTCGATTCGCTGATGGCGACGATCAACGGCAACGCGAAGGCCGGCGTGAAGGCGGAGTTCGATTCGAACACCGGGCGGTTCATGCTCACCTCGAAGCAGACGGGAAACACCTCGATTGCCATCGGTGCCTCGACCGATACGAGCAACTTCCTGTCGGCGCTCGGTCTGATCACGGCGCCGCAGAATGTCGGAAAAAACGCGGTCTTCACCGTCGACGGCATGTATGGCGGATCTGACATCGTCAGGCAGTCGAATGACGTGTCCGACGTCATCGACGGTCTGAGCTTCACGCTCAAGGGCACGACGACCGGAAGCGGGGAGACCATCACCGTCACGGCCGATACGAAGAATTCCCGCAAAGCCATCGATGATTTCATCGCGAGTTACAACGAAGTGATGGAGCTGATCTACACCAAACTCACGGAAGAGAAGGACACGTCGCTCCAGGCGCTGACCGAGGCCGAGAAGGAGGCCCTCTCGGAAGACGAACTCGCCACATACGAGAAAAAATTTCAGGTCGGTCTTCTTGCCGGCGATACGACGCTCTCGTCCGTCCGGAGCCGGATGCGCGTCGTCATGTCGGGTGTTGTAGGAGGCATCGACAAGCTGTTCGACAGTCTTTCGGATATCGGCATCTCGACTGGCAAGGTCGGTTCGGATTATCAGACGACCCAGGTCGGTAAGCTGTCCATCACGGATGAGGACAAGTTGAACGATGTGCTGACCAACAGCCCGGAAAAGATCGCGGCGCTGTTTGCAAACGATTCATCCAAAGAATCGGACATGGGAATCGCGCGCCGGCTCAAGAACATGCTGAACGAGTTCACCAAGAGCGACGGTATTCTAACGCTTCGTGTCGGCCGCTCGGGGGTCACGAACGCGGACAGCACGATGGACCGCCAGATCACGCTTCTCAACAAGCAGATCGACCGCCAGGAGGAGAAGCTCGCGGACCGCGAGGAGTCTCTGCTGAAACAATACGCGGCCCTCGAAACCGCGATGTCGAAGTATCAGAGCCAGGCGGACGCCTTCGCCAGCCAGCTTGCTCAGCTGACGGGCGGCTGATGAAGGAAGGGGATGATGCTTGATATGATATTGAATGAAATATTTTATGCCGGGCGAGGCAGCCAGGAGCGGCTCGAGTGAATATTCTGCTGAACGGTGAACCGATCACGATCGACGGCATCACGCCGGAAGTGACTCTTGCGGACCTGGTCGAACTGATCTCGGCCGAACTGAAGGACAGCGGAGCGGCGGTCATGGAAGTGATCGCCGACGATACGCGGTTGTCCGCCGATCAGACTGATGTTCTCGCGTCGCACAAGATCGTCGAATACCAGACGGTGGAGATTCTTACCGCGACGGCTCGCGACCTGCTGGAAATGGCGCTCGAAGAAGGGCCAGATGTCTTCGATTTCATCGACGAGCGGGCCCTGAACGTCGCATCGGACCTCCGGATCGGGAAGATCAAGGAGGCCATGGAGCGGCAGCTCGAAACGCTGGACGGTCTCGAGTGGCTTTCCTCGATTCTGAAGAACCTGGCAGTCGGACTTGCCCCCGAGATGAGCGAGCGGTCGATCGAGTCGAGTCGCGCGCAGTTGATGGACCAGCTTGCGACCCAGATGACCGCGCTGCAGAAGGCGCACGAGAACAACGACTGGGTTGGGCTGGCGGACATCCTCGAATACGAAATTCCCCCGATCACCGCTCAGGCACGCGAACTGTTCGACGAACTGAGGAGCCTGATGCCCGGGAATACCGAGTAAACCCGGCCGGCCCGTTTCCGCGAGCGGAGAAGGAGCATGATGGAATCGCCATTCCTGAAGGCAAATCTGCAGGCGCTGATACGCCACCCGCATCTTGTTGCGATGGCGCAGCGACATGCCGTCTCGCCGCCCGATGTCTCCTTCCGGGTGGAGCCGGCCCGCACGGGGCTGCCCACGCTGACCATCGCGTCCGGAGGAAAAACCTTTTCGTACCACAGCCGCTATGATCCCCTTGCTGAAGCCGCGCGCCAGGTGGAATCGGCGTTGCAGTCCCAGCATACGAATGTCATCATTCTGGGCGCGGGCTTGGGCTATCTGGTCGATGTCGTCCTGGAAAAACTCGCCGGGCCCGGGGCCGAGCGTCAGGTATACGTCGTCGAGCCCGATCCGCAAGTCTTCCTGCGGGCCCTGGCAAGCCGCGACATGCGGCCCGCGCTGAATGATCCGAGAGTCGAATGGTGCGTCGGGATGACGCCCGATGAATTCGGCGACCGGTGGGCGATGGGCCTCGACTGGGTCAGTCTCGAGGCGCTGGCCATCGTCGAGCATCCGCCGTCGCTGGCACGCTTTCACGGGTATTTCGAGCGTCTCAAGGAGAAGGTGCGGTATCTCGCGAACCGCTCCAAGGGCAACCTCGTCACGCTGATGCACACGGGAAACGAGTTCCATTCGAACTCGTTCGCAAATCTCCGGGCGGCCCTGACGCTGCCTGGCGTGGGGCGGATGTTCGGGCGGTTCGCCGGCGTGCCTGCCGTCATAGTCGCCGCCGGCCCGTCGCTTGAAAAGAACGCCGGCCTGCTCGCCGATATCCGCGACCGATTCCTGGTCATTGCCGTCGACACGTCGTTCCGGCAGCTCGTCGCGAGGAATATACGACCACATATTGTATTGGCCGCCGACCCGAGTTATCTGAACTCGCTCGATTTCGTCGGGGTCGAGAACGAAACCGGCGTCGTCCTGGCCGTCGAGCCGATGACGCACCCCGATATCATCGAGCAGTTCCGGGGGCCGAAGATGGCCATGACGTTCGGCGGCGGCCTGCAGTCTCTCACCGAGCCGTTCCGCGAGCCGACCGGCAAGGTCGTCTGCTGGGGCTCGATCGCGACAACCGCGTTCGACCTCGCGCGAAGCTGCGGTTGTGACCCTATCGTCTTTGTCGGTCTCGACCTGTCGTTCCAGGATGGCAAACTCTACGCCCGCGGCTCGTACTCGGACGATATTT